>JAUWIR010000232.1 GCA_030605265.1 Pseudomonadota bacterium
CTCTATTTCTACTATCAGGTGGGTCCATAAGTCGGTGGTCTTATGTGATTATAACCAAAAACATGCAATTTAGGGGTGGGTCCATCTAAATTGTCAAAGTGGGTTCACTTTTTACCGGTGATGGCAATTTAGTGTCAATCCCCGTGATTACATAGAGGTTGATATCAGCAAAGCAAATTACTCTCCATACTTGCAGTCATCCATCTATTTCAAACGTGGGGCAGGCGGAGTTTTAGAAACCACCAATTTGCATAAAGTCCGGTTAGAAAAATTATCTGAGGATCTGATTTATCAAGTATTTGAATTATCAAAACAAGGGGAAATTATTAGCCGTAGTGACCTAGAAAAAAAACGAGGCAAAGGAAAAGATATTGCTAATGCTTTGAAAGATAATATTAAATCATTTAATCATGCACGTGATATGAAAAACGTTATCAACTTTTGTTTAGAAAATGGCCGTCTCGAAGAAATAGATTTTGGTACCCAGAAAAGAGGTGCTCCCAAGAAAATTTTAAGGGTTCAGTAAATAATAAAATTTAAAAACTTTCTGATTAATTATGGGAATAAGGAATTATGGGAATTATGGGTAAAATCAAAATTGCCATAATTAGAGGCAAGCAAAAACTATATGAAAACATTGATAAAAAACCTAACAAAAAAAGAAAATGATTTATGGGAAAAAAAAGTGCAATTCCCACAAATCATAAGTGGTGCTAACTTGTTGATTTTAGGGTTTTTGGAATTATGGGAATTATAGCCTCTTAAAAGAGAGATAAAAAATTACCCATAATTCGGGGTGTAATTTTATTTCTCTTTAACTTTTAAGCGCACGGCCCAAAATGACAAATTCTCTTTGGATGGAAAAATGAATATTCTCGAATTAGCCGAACAAGAGGGAACTCAGCTCAAAAAAGTAGCACACA
Organism: Pseudomonadota bacterium; assembly: GCA_030605265.1. Taxonomy (GTDB): domain Bacteria; phylum SZUA-182; class SZUA-182; order DTGQ01; family DTGQ01; genus JAUWIR01. The sequence continues at coordinate 924 of JAUWIR010000232.1, forward strand.
CTCACGGCGGCGAATATGCCGGGCGTTGCCTTAAGTGTGGGGGGCATGATCGGTGCCGATTTTGGCCGGAGCAGAGGGAGGGCGGCACCTTCTATTGTCGTGTGTGCGATAAAACCGGCGACTGCATAGAGTACCTTAAATTTTATAGGGAAATGCCTTTCCATGATGCCTGCGCATTTTTAAAGATTGATCCGGGAAATAAGCGTTCTGTATTCAACCCAAACAAGCCGGATTGGGAACCAAAAGAAGCTGTATACCCTAACGCCACATGGATAAAGAAAACCTCTGTTTATGTCAATTGGTGCCAAGGGCAGTTATTCAGTGATGCCGGGAAAGATGCGCTCTCGTACCTCAAAAAAAGGGGATTATTTGAGGAGACCATAAAAGCCTCTCACCTTGGTTGGAATCCGAAAAAAGTTTTTAGGTGCAAGAAAGACTGGGGCCTAACGGAAGAATTTAACGACACAGGCAAGCCTAAAACGATTTGCTTTCCTGATGGATGGGTTATCCCTTTCCCTCAAAAAGTAAAGATTAGATTACAAAATCCGAGAAAAGAAGATCCGCCTTATCTTCCCATAACAGGAGGATACACAGGTGCGGTTATTTTAGGCCAAAATCAAAAGATTTTCTTGATAGTAGAGTCTGAGCTTTGCGGAATTTTGTTGCATCAAGAAATAGGAGATTTAGCCGGAATAGTCATTCTTGGAAGCGCATACATCAGGCCGGACAAGAGAATTACTGAAATATTACAAAAAGCTGAATTGCTCCTCATTGCTTTGGATAGCGAATCACATAAAGAACAAAATACAGGGGCCAAACAATCATGGAATTTTTGGATGAAACATTTTCCCAATGCGCGGAGATGCCCCCCCGTCAGAGGTAAAGATCCGGGAGAAATGTGGGAAAATGGCGTGAATCTAAAGCTTTGGGTAGAGGTGGGTATCGAACAATATCCACCCACAAATAAGCCGGAAAATGGCGGGAAAATTGTTCAGATATCTGATTATAGAAACCAACAATCAGTGTCGAGTTGTGAGAAATGCAGATGCCTTGTAACTTATAAAGATTATCCATTAGGCGGCGGTCCTCGTAAATTTTGCGGGTATTGGATACAGGAAGAGGGTAAATCCAAAAAGGTTGATTTAGACAAACTAAAGGAATGTCCAAAAACAAAAGAGGTTCCGAAGGTTGCAGCCGCCGGAACCCGAAGATGAAAGGAGAATTCTAAAAATTAATCATGTCCAGAAATATTATTCAACTTACGCTATCAAGTCAATTAGTAATAGGGAAAGTAAACCTCTCATACGGGATGATTAATCAGGTCAGATCATTCCTCACTCTCGATAATCCGAAATATTTAGAGGCACAAAAAAGGGGATATTTTACCGGCAATATCGAGCCGAAGATTTACTGCTTCAAAGAAGACAGTGATTACATCTATACCTATCGTGGGTATCTCGGATCATTAATCCCCTTCCTTTGCCAGAATGGATATCAGTATCAGCTCATTGATAATCGGCGGAAACTGCCGGAGGTTGACTTTAATTTCCAGGGCGATTTAAGAGTCTATCAGCAAAAGGCAGTAATGGAGGCCTTACAGAAACATTTCGGAATAATAGTTGCCCCTCCTGGTTCAGGTAAGACGGTTATGAGTTTAGCGACTATAGCCGAAAGAAAACAATGTACTCTAATAATAGTACACACAAAAGAGCTTTTAAATCAATGGGTTACACGCATCACCCAATATTTAGGCATCCCTAAAGAAGAGGTTGGCATTATCGGCAATGGGAAGGAAGCAATTAAGCCTATAACTGTTGGAATGGTGCAGACCTTAGGCAAACGAGACTTGGAGGAAATTTCAAAGCATTTTGGGTTCCTATTTGTCGATGAATGCCACCACACACCAGCAAGCACTTTCCTAAAAGTGGTATCGGCTTTTGATTCTTACTACAATGCTGGGCTTAAGTGCTACCCCATATCGTAGGGACAAATTAAATAAAATGCTCTATATCTCACTGGGAAATGTTGTGGCCACTATTAAAGACAAGGATTTGCAGGAGGCCGGGTCCAGGATCAAACCGGAAATTATAGCCAGAGAGACCAATTTTGACTTTGACTACCAAGAAGATGCTGATTATCAAAAAATGATTTCAGCGCTAATAGAAGATAGTGATCGAAATCAGCTCATAGCTTCTGATGTGGTTAATGAATCAATTGATCAGGACAATCTATCTCTTATTCTTTCAGACAGAAAAGCACACTGTGAGGCTTTAGCTTCACTTCTCCAAAAACAGGGCATTGATTGTGCCGTCTTAAACGGGGATATTTCAAAGAAGCGAAGAGAAGAGATTATTAGGGACATTGAAGCAGGGACTTTAAGAATTATTTTCGCTACCGGGGCTTTAGCTGGCGAGGGCTTAGATATGCCTAAGCTGAGCAGGCTATTCATTACTACCCCTATTCGATGGAAAGGTCGGGTTAAGCAGTTTATCGGAAGAATTCTAAGGGTAGCAGAGGGTAAAACCGAGGCCAAAGTTTTTGACTACGTAGATTCAAGAGTTGGCATATTAGCCAATTCATATAGATCGAGATGCAACCAAAGTTTATGAACATTTGAATTAGACGGATTTTTAAAATTTTCAATTTTTAGGTTCGAGAGTAAGCAAGATTAGAATGAATCAAAATCCAGTAATTTTTAAAAATGAAGATTGGGAATTGTTTTGTAATGCTAACACCCTTTCCCAAAAAGCCGGAGTACCTAAGCATAAAATAGGGCTCCTGGTGGCTAAAGAATTGACAGATAATGCCCTAGATGTGAGTGGTAATGTTGAGATTGGTTATATTGAGAAGGATTATTCAAGCTGTTCTTTCTTTGTGAAAAATAATGGTTCGGGTATTCCGGGTTCAGATAAACAGATAGCTTCTCTTTTTTCCGTTAAGCGGCCATTACTAAGCACTAAAAAGATTAGGTTACCTTCCAGAGGTGCTCTCGGAAATGGATTACGGGTAGTAACCGGAGCCATTATTAGTTATGGCGGCAGTTTAGAAGTGGCTACTAGGGGTAGAATTTTAAAGCTATCTCCACAGGAAACAGGGGAGACCCTTTTTGAAAGAATAGGAAAGTATGATAACAATGACACCCTTATTAAAATAAGAATAAATGGTTCTTGGAGTGATCCTCTTGATTGGGGAAGGTTAGCTTCTTGTATGACTGGCGGTGAGCATTACAAAGGGAAAACCTCTCCTTATTGGTATGACTCAGATAGTTTTTATGCTCTCCTTCGTTCTGTTCAAGGCAATATTACCATTAGAGAATTTATTGCAAAAAATTTTGATGGATGTTCAGGCAGAAAAGCCGGCAATATTGTGAGCGATGATTTTTCGGGAAGAATTACCAGCACAATAACTAAAGAAGAATCAAATTTAATATTAAAAAAAGCCAGATTAATAGCTAAAGAGGTGAAGCCTAATCGTTTAGGGTATGTGGGCGATATTGAGGGAAGTATCGCTTATCATACTGAGAACCATGTATTCGAAATGTATTCAATGAAAGGCGGAATAAAGGCTAAGATACCGGCAATAATAGAATTTTGGGCTTTCTATGAGCATGAAGCAGATAATAAATTTTTTGTTAATAGGACTCCAATAACCGGAAATGTAGAAGTAAAATTTTGGGAAAAACATATCTATTTATCTGGCTGTGGGCTTTCTTGCTATATTAATAAAAAGTTAAGAACATATCCTACGATATGGGTTAATGTGATAACTCCTTATATGCCTATCACCACAGACGGAAAAGAACCCGATTTCCACTATTTGGCGGGGCCAATAGACCAGGGTATAAAGAAGTTAATCAATAAAGTTCATAAGCAATTACCCAAAGAATCCAAATGTAAAGAAAAAAGATCCACTGTCAAGGATATAGTAAAAAATTACCTTGATGATGCCATAGCCAAAACGAGCGGCAACGGGCAATATAGATATTCACTTCGACAATTATTTTATGCAATAAGGCCGTATGTATTGGATGAATTAGGGCAGGAGCCGGACTATAATTATTTTACTGCCGTCATAACAGAAATAGAGTCTGAGACAGGCGAAGACCTACCAAACATTTACCGGGACAGTAGAGGAACACTCCTGCACCCTCACCTTGAAGATAAAATGCCTTTAGGCACCCTTAGCGTAGAAAACTATCGAAGGCCGGAATACTGTTTCAATAAAATCCTCTATATCGAAAAGGAAGGCTTCTTCGAATTCCTCAAAGATGTGAAATGGGCCGAAATGCATGATTGTGCCCTTCTTTCAAGTAAAGGGTTTGCCAATAGAGCAACAAGAGACTTATTAGATTATCTGGCAAAAACAGAGGAAGAGATAGAGTTTTTCTGTATTCATGATTGTGATGCACCAGGGACTATGATTTATCAGTCTTTACAAGAAGAAACCAAAGCACGAAAAGCCAGGAATGTAAAAATAATAGACCTTGGTTTGGCTCCTAAAGAAGCACAAGAGATGGGATTGCAGGTTGAAAAAGTGAAATATGGCAAAAAACAGAAAGTAGCAGATGGATATCAAGAACATGAGGAATGGTTACAGAACAACAGGATAGAGCTTAATGCTATGGTTACTCCTATCTTTATTGATTGGATTACTAAGAAAATAACAGAACATGGGAAAGGAAAGGTTATCCCTTCTCAGGATATTTTAAAAAAGGAAGCAATTGATAAGGCCAGAGAGAAGCTAGTTGAAATGGTGCGGAGAAAAATAGAGGCGGAATTGAAAATAGAAGAGCGAATAGAGAGAGAATTTAGAAAATTATTCCCAGAAGTAAACGCTAAATTAGCTGATATAGATATTTTAATGAATGTAAAAAGTCGGCTAGCAGAACATCCGGTGCTTAACTGGAGAGAGTCGGTAAATAATATTGTAACTAGCATTGTTGGGGGAAACTAACCATGCAAAAAGCAATTAATTACTTTGACCTTTCCAAATTTGATCACTTAGACATGTGCAACGGTTTTTCTTTGTACAAAGGGATAGTGCTCTTTTGGAATTGTGATTTCGTTGAGCTGGATGTTTTAAAATTCATCGACTCTATACCCTCACCTATTGCTTATGATTTAGGGGCCGTCCATGTTGCCTATAACTTTTATCCTTCTGACATTTTAACCATGCCTCAAGAATTTCGGGATACTTATGAAAAGGATATTCAAAGCTTAAACGAGCACCTCACAAAGCGACAGGTTAAAGAGATTAATGTGGACGAATACCAGCTTTATGGTATCAATCTGCTATGGCACAAAGAACCTGAGAGTTGGGCATATAAGACCGGAAAAGTGATAAAAATTGCTGATAATCTTTTTCATATCCTTTATTCCGGCGTGGGAAAAAAAGAGCAGCTATTAGATCAGGTATGCGGGATACCTGTTATGCAAGGGTAGATTTTTCTTTAAATTATAAAATCAATATTGGCATGAATAAAAAAAATTATCAACCATTTAAATTAAAGGGAGGTGATTAATTATGCAAATAGAAAAAATATCCGGAACTCCGAAAGATATTGAAGAGGCCTTCGGAATACCAAGGGCCACTTTATCTATACTAAGGCATCAAGGCAGGGGCCCTAAATACAGCAAACCAGCTGGAAGAATTTTATATCGATTTGCAGATGTTGAGGAGTGGATTAAGCATTCTGAAATAAAAACTTCTGACTCGATAGAGATAGAAAATGTTTCGAAAAATTAACGAAATGGTTAGCTATAGGTTAGCAAGATTTCAATGGATGCCTGAGACATATAATGTAAATGCGCCCGAAAGGATTCGAACCTTCGGCTTCAGCGTCCGGAGCGCTGCGCTCTATCCCCTGAGCTACGGGCGCATTTGCATTTTTAAATCATTTTAATTAAATACACTCTAAAAGTCAATTATTCTGATGATTTACCCATGAGTATCTTTTTCCATAATTCAAAAATAATTTCAATGGACAAAAATAAAGGGAATCGCTGGGAATCGCTTGACAAATCCTTTAGCCACTGTGTACAATATCACCCTAAGGAAAGTAAACGGAAATACTTTATTATGGAAGAAAAATTGTGAATTCAGAAAAATCAGTTAAAAAAAAATCCGTTTATCGAGAATATGCCGAAGCGATAATCATTGCTGTAATTCTCGCTCTATTTATTCGCACC
>JAUWIR010000419.1 GCA_030605265.1 Pseudomonadota bacterium
AAAAGGAAATGGCACCATATGAAAAACAGATACAACGAATGCCTGGATTAGAGAAGTGGTTCATTGATATTCCACCATCTCTGAATTGATCGAATTTTGGGACAATTTATTTTTTCCACCTACCTTACTAATGGTTCCTTTCATTTTCGCTCTCTTTGGTTAATAATTTCACCTTATCAATTATTCAGCTCAAAGGTAATAAAAAAATAGGCTGGTTTCAGCTTGAAGGAAATTGAAAGAAATCTTATAATAAGATTTTAATAAAAAAAAGGAGAGTAAAAAATGTCTGATAAACCTTATGTAGGAATTGTCATGGGAAGTGACTCGGATTTACCGGTTATGTCTGAAGCAGTAAAGATTCTCAACAAATTTAAGATAGAGCATCAAATCGATATTCTCTCTGCGCATCGAACACCAAAAAAAACCTCTGAATATGCTCAAAATGCCCTCAAACGAGGGATAAAAGTCATTATTGCCGGCGCCGGCGGTGCTGCTCATTTAGCAGGTAATTTAGCTGCCTGGACAATCCTGCCTGTTTTAGGAGTACCTATTGATTCCTCACCTCTGAAAGGATTAGATGCACTATTATCTACAGTCCAAATGCCCGGCGGGGTACCTGTGGCCACTTTGGGCATTGGTAAATCAGGCGCTAAGAATGCAGCCCTGTTGGCGGTTCAAATTCTTTCATTAAAGTATCCTGAACTTCAAGAAAAATTACTTCTTTTCAGAAAAGAAATGGAAGAGGGCATTGACAAAAAGAATGCCGCACTATCAATTCAATGCTAGGGTCCCGGGAAATAAAAAAGAAAACTTCCATCATTATTAAAGTTAATCCGAACAATCCTTCCGGCTTTGATATTCAAAAGGCTGCTGAAATAATCAACAGTGGAGGTACCTTCATTTATCCAACTGATACAATTTATGGCTTAGGGTGTAGTGCTTTCAATGAAGAAGCTGTTAAAAATATTTTTTATCTAAAAAAACGTCCTTCACAAAAACCCATGCCTGTATTGGTTAATGGCCCAAAGATGTTGAGGGAATTGATATCAGAGCAAATCTCGCCGGATACCCAAAAATTAATAAAAAATTTCTGGCCTGGAGCACTCACCCTTATTTTACCAGCAACCCATAAGATCTCCAAGTTGATTACAGGAGGAAATAAAAATATTGGCCTTAGAATGCCAAATTGTAAGCTCCTTCTTGACTTGATTTCCTATACCCAGACCCCCCTTATCGCCACGAGTGCAAACATTTCCGGAGATCAAACCACGAAATCTATTAAAAAAATAATTGCTGAATGGGGCCATAAGGTAGATCTTATTTTTGATGGAGGAGAGGTGATAAATCCCCTGGCATCTACTGTCATCGATCTTACTGTTCACCCCCCCAAAATATTAAGAGAGGGAGCAATTGGAGCAAAAAAACTACAACACTATCTCACAGAGATTGGCGGCAGATAAAGTAATCACTCTTTTAAAAAAATTCCCGGAACTTACTCAATTTTCAGAAACTCTCATATCTTTGCACCTAAAGGGATATCTGATTGGAGGAACTATCCGCGATCTAATGCTCCAAAGGCCCATTAAGGACATTGATATTGCTATAAATACTAACCCCAAAAATTTTCTTAAAAAATTCAACCAAAAAATAAAAGGGCACATTGTCTGCCTTGATCAAGAATACCAAATTTATCGATTCATCATAAAAGATCGACGCCATTTTGACATCTCCCCTCTAAAAGGGGATGACATTCTGCAAGATCTTGTGGAAAGAGATTTTACAGTAAATGCTATGGCCATTTCGCTTAATGAAATAGTCAGCAGTAAAGGCCCCGCCCTAATTGACCCTTGCAGAGGAGTAAAGGATATTGCTGATGGAATAATAAAAATGGTTACCAATAAAGTATTCAGAAATGACCCTTTGAGAATCCTCAGGGCTTTTCGGTTATCAGGGCATTTGCATTTTACCATTGATGGTAAAACAGAATTTCTCATTTATCGAGATAAGGAGTTATTAAAAAATGTAGCGCCTGAGAGGATACGAGAGGAGTTATTCATGCTTTTCTCCCTATCCGAGTGCAAAGACATCTTAATTGCTCTATTGAATCAGGATATTATCACTGACCTATTGATGCAAAAATTTCCCCAAGAAAAAAAAGAAAGGCAAAAAAATCTGTTGGGGAAAGGGACCTCTATGGTTCATAATCTGGAAATGAGCTTACTCAATCTTCCTTCTTCAACGATTGCCGAAGGGAAAAAACTTGATGAACTCTTTTCTCAAATCATTGGGCATCAAACTACTTGTAAACCCCTTTTAAAACTGGCTGCTCTTTTATTGCCTATCTATGATAGTGAAAAAAATAACGAAAAATCAGAGGACTTCATTTTACACTCCTTGGATTCTTTATTGAAAAGCCTTTGTCTTACCAACAGCCAACAAAAATATGTGCTCTCCTGCTTGAAATCTCATAGAGAGGTAATAGAACTCTTTCAAAAAAATAGTACCTCGCCTAAATATTTCTATCGATTTTTCCATAATTTTGGGGAAGCAGGACTTGGCGCCTTAATGCTCAGTATGGCAAAAATAAAAACAGAAAAAATCCCTTCTGAGAGTATCAATACTTTTGAAGAGTTTATCAATACAATCATAAGGTTTTATTTTGATTGGCAAAAGGTTGGCCGTCGCCCTCTTCTTGATGGAAATTTTCTCGTTAATTATTTTCACCTTCCACAAGGCCCCATTATCGGGGAACTTATCAACTATCTTCAAGAAGCGCGAGCGGAAGGAAAAATTATTGATAAAAAGGAAGCTATAAATTTGGCCAAACAATTTTTGGAACAGAGATGAAGATGAAAATACAAAAAAAGAGCGCTTCAAAATGAAGCGCTCTTTTGTAAAAATCTTCTTTATCAAAGCCAAATAGATAGAGTAAAAACGAATTAGGGAATCCTGTATTGGAGGTTGTTTCCTTGTCCTTGATAACTATTGGGATAAAAAGTGTTGCCGAAATTCGAACCAAAATTATTAAACCCAAAATTATTAAACCCGAAGCCACTCCCAAAACCAAGTAAAGATTGCATGCCCATGGCATAGAAATTAGGCTGCGCATTAGAATAATTGTAATTTCTTCCCCATGCATCCCCATATGTAGATCCTTGAGTATCCCATCCCCAGGTTGGACTAGCCTGGTATTCATTACCATAGGCATAAGGCCCATAGATATTTGAGGCATTTTGACTATACATTCCCTGGTATCCCAGCAAGCCGCCCATTAATCCCGACCCCATACTAGTAGATGAATAAGACGTGTATGAACCTGTCATAGGGTCTGAGTATTCATAGCGATATCCTTCTTCACCAATACCATAATCCGGTCCAAATCGACCATACGTCTCGGTGGCGCCCCACGCAGTTGTATTAGTCTCGACATTATACCAATCAGCGTATCGATCTGTCATGTCATCAGTGTCATATTGATTATTATTCATCCAACTATAATCCCACTCATATGGCTGGGCCTTCGCCAAATTGGCTGTTAACATTAAAAAGAAACATAAGACAATAAAACTTCCTAATACTTTCAAAAATCTTTTTTCCATGATTTTTTCTCCTAACCTGTATGATTTTTGTTTGAGTTAATTTAATTTTTTATTGATCGAAACAGATTATCGGAAGCACAAAAGGAGATTTAGGTGAGCTTTCCTCGGAATTCTTCTGTGTTAAAATTAATTTTGAATAAATCACTGAATCCAATCTCCCCCAATAATATCTTTAGCCCACAAAGTCTGCATGGTAAATCTACCACAGAAATACTCATTTTCTTCCTTTTTTTCCTCCCTAAACCTAAAAATTTGTTTTAGAAGATAAGTAACTATAAATTCAATTTTTTTTCCCTATATTCATCACCTCCCCCCCCCAATAATAAATTTTATTTTCATAAATATAGATTAATATAATAATATAATAGAGTGAGATAGATATTAAAGAAAAGTTATAATATTGAAAAAACAATTTATAGAATTATTAAAAGTCTCTTTAATATAGTAACACTTCAAAATATTTAAAATCAAGTCAAAGTAAAAAGATTCATCTTTTACTTTTATTAAGGCGTACTTCATCCACAATTCATTACAGTTTCTTTTTTAATTTTTAATTTCCCTTTTTAAAGCTTAAAGAAATTTCAGAGTTAAAATACAGTAAAAATGGCTCATACAATATTCTTATGATGAGTTATAATGTGGATTGACATCAATTATCAACTATGATATATTCTTGATTTTATATCACTTTTTTCATTTTTTCGTTAAATTCAATAAATAATAGGAGCATCTCTTTAAAAAAAATAATATCAAAATTCTTATTCCCCATAACTAAGGAGTGCCATGCAAGGATGAACTATTTTTTATAAAAATATAATTTATTGCATTATTTAGTTAACTCAGAAATTTTAACAAGGTAAGGTATTTATGAAAAAAAAATTAGTAAAATTCTTAAGTTCCTTAAAACTAACTATATTTATCTTAATTGTTTTAGCCTTCACCTCAATAATCGGCACCTTTATTCAACAGCGCCAAAATCCTTTACTCTATGAACAACAATATGGAAATTTTTTCTCTCAAA
>JAUWIR010000188.1 GCA_030605265.1 Pseudomonadota bacterium
ACTACTAAAGACTTTATAGCGCCTTCTCCCAAAAGACCATCCTGACCATGTAAGATGACTTCAATTGTACACATAAGCATATTGTTAACGACAGAGGTTGGTTGATGGTGAGAGCTAAGCTTCAGACTCTCTTGCCGATATATAGGTCGACTTAGGGAAAATTGAAAAGAAAGGAGAATAATGGGTAAATCAAGTGAGATCCCCCCGAAATTATGGGCCATGAATAAAGAGAATTGTCGGATGGTTTCAAGAAGATAGAGCATTGAATAACATGAGGAATTGCCGGCAGAAAAAATATGGCCATGGGGAGGTTTTAAAAGGTCGCATGAACAACTGCTTTTTCCTTCCGGTCGAATATTCGATACCATTACATTTTCAGCCCTTTGTCTATGGACAAATTTCCCCTCAGGAAGATTCCCTTGGGGTTCCGGAGATACAAAATCAGTTTCTAAAAAAGGCTTTGAAGTAACCAAATCACCCTCAAGATGAATCAGGCAAGTTGTCTTTTTTTCTTGTATTACCCGGCCCTCAAAGACCAGAGGCCAAGTGGGGAAGGAGGAGGGCTTTTGCTTTGGGGCAAGCTCTAGTTTTATAGGTAAATTTTTTTCACACCAGCGCCGAAAGGAGACTTTAATTTTTTTTATGTATATTTCTTGATCCCGGGGAAGATTTATTCGCTCAGCTGCAGTTTGAGCAAAGAGTTGAAAAATACCTTCAAGGAGTAAAACCCCGGGTACATGGTCGAGGGGATGATCATAGAAATAAGGATGAAGCTCCGGCACAAGTAAAGGAGCCGAAGCGAGGGACCTTAATTGATCATAGCTCACATGGCCAATGACCATATGGTTTGGGTCCTGGTACTGAAATGATTCCGAATGCTCTGTTTTTTTTGGACTTTTCATGATTAAGATCTTTAGTAAGCGTTCACAGGTTTAGGGTTCACCGTTCAGGGTTGCCTTTGTTTCATTGACCTTGCTCTAATCTGTAAATTTGACTTTAGACTTGGGAACCATAAGCCCTGAACCTTTGAACCCGTGAACGGTTAGGATCATTACAAGTTACGATCATTACAATAAAGATCATTACCGACAGTATTGATATTCTTCACAATGTTCATAAATATAAATAAAGCATGATAACTTTTCGGCATTTTATAGGAAATTTTAATGACTTTATGGCATTCTTTTTTTCAATAACCTTTCCCTTTTCCTACAGTTCGATAAAACCTTCAATAAATTTCTAATGCAATATATTTAGAATTCCTTTATGTCAGATATAACATTTCTGATAGATGAAAAAGTGTGAATTTTTTTACCTAATCTATGAAAGATATTTCATGAGGGAACATCAAATTATTATATTTTATTTTATAAAGAGGTTGTTAGTTTTTGATAAATATATAATTTTGAGAAATGTGAGACTGGTATATTTTTTGCAATTATTATAGACTTTTTTAATCCCTTGGGGTTCAATTCCCCGCCGCTTGCGGCGAAATATATAGTTAGCACTTTTCTGAATACCCCCGTCCGCTTGCGGCGGGGTAGTTTATTCTTACTAATGTTTAATCTCACTCAAGATAGTTATCCAAGTTTTTCATATTAAAAATGATTAATAATTTTATTTCGCTGAAATCAAAACTAAATATTGCTTTAATCCTCTTTACACTATTTTTCATTAAACCTTCATATGCAGCATCCATGAATGGACAGGGTAGCGCCCAGGGGAATCTATTATCAGGTGCGATGAATCCTTTGTTTCCCCTATATGCTCCCCCAATGGCAAATCCGGGATTAGGAATTCAATCCCTCATGAATATTGAACCAAATCAATTTACAGCCCCCATAGCATCAATAGAGCTGAATAATATGGTCAATGTCCCTTCAATAGGAGGTATTATTAGTTCAGGCCCGATGAATGCCTTTACCTGGATAGGGAACACAGGATTTGGAATGTCTAATACAGGGCTTTCCGGGCCCTCGTTACCCATGTTTGGCTTATCGGAAATAAGCAATATGACCAGGGTTAACTTGCCGGGCAACGGCTTTATACCATTGGGAACAGGCCCGGTAATGAATTTTACTATGGACCCAATGTATGGTTTTCATTTTCAGCCTCTATCCATGATGAATTTTAATAAAAGCCCTATGGTTGGTTTTAATCCGAGCCCCATGATGAATTTTACTATGGACCCGATGTATGGTTTTCATTTTCAGCCTCTATCCATGATGAATTTCAATAAGGACCCTCTGGTTGTTTTTAATCCGGGTCCAATGATGAATTTTACTATGGGCCCAATGTACTGTTTTCATCAAAATCCCTCATTAAATTTTACTATGACAAACTTCCCTGCTCTTGATACAGGGCCAACTTTATACTACCCTCTGATACCAAATAATCTTGCCTCGATCAATTCCGGTTCCAAAACCTCTCAGACCAATTCAAATAATCAAAGAAGAGGGAATGGAAGATTTATATACTTAGGGGATACTATCAGGGGGACAAGACCTGATGGGAAACCAAATATTATCAGACATTATTTAGATACTTTTACGAATAAAAAGCTTAATGCTCATAAAAAAGGAGTAGGTTATTTGCCAGAACAAGCCCCCGATTATGAGTGGTGGTATGGGTGTTCTCCAACCTCTGTCGGCATGATAATGGGGTATTATGATGTATGGGGATATAATGGTATTACTTACGATCTTGTACTTGGAGGGACAGCAGAGTTAAATAGCTTTGGTCTTGATTCTCTTTACCCCGCCGGTCCCACTTTACTATGCAATAAAGCGATTGCCAGTGCTGGACATATTACAGATTTTTACATTTCTTATGGCGATACCTCTCCGGATCCATTAGCTTCAGGTCGTATCATTCCTGATCAGTTCGATTGTTTAGCCGATTTTATGGGAACCAGCCAAAATAATCTCACCTCTTTGGGTGAAGGGAATCCGGATGGAACAACAACCATTTGGTCGTATGAGGATGGAACTCCAATGACAGACACCGATATATTCAATTTTGGCTACGATGTTTACAATAATTCAGGACTGTATGGGGTGATAGAATATATTCAATATTGCGGATATACAGCTACCGGCTTCAATCAATATATTCAAGGCTATTTAGGGAATACATTAGGTTTTACCTTTGTCAATTTTATGAATGAGATAGATTCAGGTAGACCCGTATGGTTACATTTAACAGGGCATGATATTATCGCTTATGGCTATGACGAGCTCACTCAAGAAGTATTAGTCCATGATACTTTGAATAACAGCTTATATGATCTTTGGACCATACCCTGGGGGAATGCGGAGTTTACCTATGATGGCCTTTTATATGAGCTGGAGAGTGTAACCTGTCTCACCCTCCTTTAATGAATAATAACTTATTTTATTTGTATTCCGTGGTTAATTAGGAAGGTTTAGAATTTATCGTTCCGGAATCGGCAACAGTTCAACACGGCGGTTCCGGGCACGGCCCACCGGCGTATTATTTGAAGCCACAGGCTGAGAGAAATTAAAACCCCGAGACCTAAGCCGCCATGTACCAACACCTCTTATCATGAGATATTCCATAACTGCTTGGGCACGATTCTCAGAAAGCCTCTGGTTGTATGTTTTCGATCCCTGATTATCCGTATGCCCCTGGATCTCTATTCTCAAGGAGGGGTTTCGTCTTATAATTTCGGCAACATTATCCAATAGATTAAAGGCTGAGGGTTTAATATCCCATTTGTCCGTGTCAAATAAAACCCCCTGTTGAATCACCCAACATCCCAACCAGTTGACAGTAGCGCCTTGTGGTGTGCCGGGGCAGCGATCGACATCATTCAAAACACCATCCCCATCGCTGTCAAGAGCAAGAGGGCATCCCCTTTGATCAACATTTATACCGCGAGGGGTATTGGGACATCGGTCAATATCATCCAAAACGCCGTCCCCGTCACTGTCGAAAGGACAACCATAGCTGTCTACAGCTACTTTTGCCGGAGTATCCGGGCATTTATCCATATAATCAAAGACGCCGTCCCGATCACTATCGCTGGGGCACCCTAGTAAGTCAACTTTTGCCCCTGCGGGAGTACCCGGACATTCGTCAATGCGGTCAGAGACACCGTCCCCGTCACTGTCTTCTTGGTTTCTTGTTAGGTTTTCTCTAATTTTACCAAATTGAAAAGTAAGCCCTAAAGAAATTAAGATGTTATTGTAGGTTTCATCAAAAGATATGATGTGACGTAAATCACCTCTCAGGGCTACGTTTTCAAGGAAGAAATATTTTGCCCCAGCCCCATAATTGAAGAGAAAACCACTTTCATCATCCTTTTGATCGTAGTTTAAGTTTATGCTCCCAAGACCGGCAGCACAGTATGGGGTAAATTGGGGATGAATGTTAAAATGGTAGAGCCCATCAAGGTGATAAAGAGAAGCAGACACATCATCTCCACAGCATTTTGATTCTGTATCAAGATAGTTTAAAAAGGCTTCAAGCCCCCAGTTTTTGGTAAAATTGTAACCTGCTCCCAAGGAAAAGCAAAGATCGGTTTTAATTTTTTGTTCACAATCAAACACATATCTACCAATGGAGGGTGTGAGGGTGAAAACTTTCGTTTTATGTTCACTACACACATTTCCCACATTTACCCCTAAACAGAGCCCAAAAACCATTAATACAATAAAGATGATCTTTCGGTTTGATCTCATGAGGTCTCCTTTTCCACATTAACAAACTACTATTCTCTTTATACTTTTATTTTCGGTATGGTAAATAGGATATATTCGTAAAAAGAAAAATAAAATATTCAATAAAGATGCTGCAGGCTTTTTAAATAATATCTAAGAAATAACAATCAAGGAGGGGATATTTTTGCAGAATTTAAAGAAGAAAGTAGTTTGCTGAAGTAATTTTATGGTATAGTAGCTTTATTTGCCAGGATATCGTGCTTTAGATGAACAAGCCATTCAATAATCTACTAGGAAAATGGAAAAATTTTGTCAATTATACCAGCACGAACTTCCGGACCCCTCCCTGCCTTGAAGATTGATATACCTGTGTAATTACATTTTTAGATTCACTAATTGTAGGAAAATATTTACCATGAAAATTAACCCTGCATAAGCCGAAAAAAAGGCACGGCTCCGCCTTTCGCATAAATACAGTTTAAAAAATTTCGATCAATTTTATGTGTTCAAATATCCATACTTGGCCAATGCTCTTATCCATCGAGGAGCATTCCGCTTTACCACTATTTCCTCATAATTTATAGTGGAATCCTTGCATGGAACCTTTCTTTTAAGAAGTACGAATATCACCTCCAAAACTTTATGACCAATGGCAATGATTGTTCGCTTGTGCCCCCGTCGTATCACAAGTCCCTGATACATTGCCTTGTATTGACCATTTGTTTTTCTGGCGTTATTGGCTATTTCACACAACACAGATTTGATAAATTTGTCGTGCCTTGTACGACCACTTTTTTTTTATGGGCACTTTGATTATTTCCAGGGCACATTCCCGCCCAGGAACTGAGCCGATCTTTGTTGCCGAAACAATTCATATTAACGCCAATTTCAGAAAGTAACATTGCGGCAGATGTTTTATCTACTCCTGGAATGGTCTGGAGTAACTGCCATTGCTCTTTGTAAAGATGGCTTTATCGACCTGACTATCTATTTCATTTATATGATTCTCTAACCATTGCATATGGGTTTGAATCTTTTTCAGTAAAAATCGATGTCGGTCACTTAATCTCCCCTTTAAAGACCTGACCAGATCACCCTTTTTAGACTTAAGGCGAGATCGCAGGGGATGATGAGAGCCAAAAGCCGCATTGCTTGAGGAGGGAGGAAGTTTATTCGAAAGATCAAAAGGGGTTCGGGTGAAGTTCAACTGCTTTGCGGTCCCCGAACTAAAACCATAAATGCCAAAACTTTTGTTCACGTATGTTACAGAATCTCTTCAAATTCCTCTAAAGTGAGACGAGCTTGCTTTAAAATATGAGATATTGTTGATCGTTTGATAGGACGGTGTGCCGGGACAGTCAATTTGAGCATTTCTGATCGAGTATTTTTTTGTAATCGAAAATGGCTGCCCTTACAGCGGACCACTACCCAGCCATCACGCTGTAATGCTTTAATTACCCTCTCATAATTAATGCTGGGTACTTTTGTCATATAGCGATTTCCAAAATTTCTACATCAGGTGTGTAATTTAAATCATCCTCAACAGGCTCAAGATAAAGTTCTATAGCCTCTTTAATATTGGTCAGAGCTTCTTCTCTTGTATCCCCTTCACTTATACAGCCGGGGAGTGATGGTACATAGACAGTATAACCGTCCTCTTCACTAGGTTCTAAAACTATCTTTAGTTTCATAGTAACCTCTTTTTAGATACAAAAATAATTTGTTACTCAGGATATTACCTTATAGTATATTGCCATTTATTCTAAAATAATTCAATGTTTTTTCAAAACAATCTTTCATAAACTGTAAAGAAGGAGTTGATATACTTAGATACAATGCTAAAAATAAGGGAATAAAAGTTGTACGTCAGTAATGCTTCCCCAAATTTATCATTTCATTTCTTAAAAAATTCATTTATGTACCCAGGTACAAGGTTTTCACAAAATGTCCAAAGGGCAGACCCCACCGCCTCATGATTTCATAAACTGTAAAAAAGGAGTTGATATAGATACGCTGAAAAAAAAAACGGCTAAAGAAAAACTTTAACCGCACTTTGGATAGGGAGCTAATTCAGGGGCAGGAAATGTGCCTGGAAATAAGAACCCGTCCCCGATTTTCTATGGAAAGTGTAAACCGACAAGTGAAGGATGCCGATTTTTCTAAGCAATCTTTGGCATCCTTCATTTACCGGTTTACACTTTTTTACATCCAGTAAGCATCATTTGGCGAAAAAGGCAGTATTGCCAAATCCGCCAAATGCCGATTTCTGTATTAAATTACTACTATTTACCCAAAATGCTAAGGTTAGCATTCTTAGTAAATGTAAAAATGGGCCTATTAAAAAAGTGTCAACTACTTTTATGTGAATATGAAAGATGCCCAATCTTCCATAAACTGTAAAAAATGAGTTGATATCGCTTAAAAAAAGAAGGCGGCTAAAGAAAAACTTTAACCGCCTTCGGATAGAATGCTAGAATAAATATGTACCCGTCTCCGATTTTTTATTACTGCCCCGATTTCTCATTATAACTCAGAATATTACCATAGACACGACAAAAGCGATATTGTTAAAAAGCGTTTGTTAAATAAAAACCTTATAATAAAAGACTTGACCCCCAGGCGTGTGAGAAACCAAACAGGCGACACCCCATTTGGCGCATGACTTTTGCTGCCCTAACCAAAACCTATGAATAATACGAGTCTTGAGGAGCATAAAAGAATTCCCCCTTAAAAACTCCTCATCAATCAACTGTGCTACAATAGTGCTACAATAGTACTTAGGTGGCACTATTTCAGTTCTGGTTATTACGCAATTCGTACAAGTTTCGTTGACACAGTTTGTGGGCTCAAAGTCCCTCCTGTCTTTCCCTTACACGAACGTCATACCCGGCTTCGCCTTCCCTTCAGTGGGTCCCTTGGGCCTCGGTTCCCCACCTTCCCACCACCGCTTGCACGGCGATATCGGTACTATTCTCCGCTAAGGGACGTGGAAAAAAATAAGGGGGGTATCCACTTGGCGCAAGTGACCACAACATATAGTATGGTTGGCCCATGGGAAAGCAAGCAAGAACCTGTAGCTGGGATAGATTATCCGCTTATTTTCAACGAGTTTAATATATTTTTCGCCGATAAAGCATCCTGGCTAGAGGTTTTCTTTTTGAAGGCTTATAGAGCAGTTAGTAGTGGACTCGCCATTGCCATAACGTAAT
>JAUWIR010000219.1 GCA_030605265.1 Pseudomonadota bacterium
AAGGGTGGGTGTCGACTTTGGTGTAGGGATTAGAGGTCCTTCTGGCCCAGATGCTGGGCAGAAGAGATTCTTTTTCCATTTGGATGGATTATCAGCTGTCTTCTCATGATCCCTTCACACCTGAAATTTTGGAGGCTGTTGAGCATGCGGCTGTCCTGGTGGTTATCCTGTCACCGGGATATCTTACTTCGCCGTGGTGTCAGAGAGAGCGAGGCGCCTTTTTAAAAATGATTGGCGACCGCCCCCGTCATGATGCTCGAGTATTTATTGTAGAGCGAGACCAAATAGCGGAAAATGAGCGTCCGGCAGAGTTTAAGGACCTTTTGGGCTATCGCTTCTGGGTCCCGGAAGGGGAGGGCCGGCCACCGCGTATTCTAGGCGATCCGAAACCCAATCCTGATAATCCCAAATGCCAGCCTTACTATGATCAGCTTAATGATCTTAGTTATGGCTTGGCCAAGGAACTAAAGCGGCTGAGGCCTTTAGCTGAAAAGCCCGATAGCAAAAGGGAATTGTCGGAGGTTATACCAACGGATAATCGACCTGCAGTATTCCTGGCCGAGGTCACTGATGATCTGGTCATTCAGCGAGATGAGGTAAAACGGTATCTGAACCAGGCCGGTCTGCGAGTATTGCCTGAGACCCCTCTTTATTTCAGTGAGCCTGCGGCCTTTCAACAATCAGTTGAGAGGGACCTTAAGGGCTGTAAAATTTTTGTCCAACTCTTGAGTAACCTCTCCGGAAGAAGGGCGCCCGGTCAGCCAAGTTATATCCATCTTCAATACGAAAAAGCCATGAAGGAGGGAAAGTCGATCCTGCAGTGGCGCAGCAACTTGTTGAGCCTGGATACGGTGGTGGACGAAGATCACCGCAGGCTGCTTGAAGGTGAGACAGTCCTGGCTGTTGGTCTGGAAGAGTTCAAGGAAGATGTGGTGGAGCGTGCCTTACTCAGACCTGCTCCTGAGGTCTGTCCGGTGTGCACCCTGGTGTTTTTGGATGTCAGCGCTGAGGATAGCTCCCTGGCCCAGGAGATCATCAGGATAATGGAAAAATATAAGGTGGGGTATATCCTTCCGCTACGCCAGGGGAAACCATCGGATATTCGCAATGATCTGGAAAAATGTCTCCTGGAGTCTGACGGGATAATTGTTGTCTATGGTAAAGTCACTCCCGTATGGGCCAGAGAGCAGTTACTTTACTGCCGCAAGATTATGTATAAGCGTGAGCAGCCTCTTAAGGCAATTGCTGTTTACGAGGGGCCGCCGGAGGAAAAGGCCCCTTTGAACATCTCCCTTCCCGGCATGCAGGTTATTAAAAGTCAAAAGTGTATGATAGAAAGAGATCTTCGGCTCTTTTTTGAATCACTTAGGGGAGAGAAATGCTCATGAATGGTAGTTCAACCAGCCCTGAATTAAGCTTACACTTCTTGAACCCTGCACTTTTAAACCCAGAACCTTTGAACCCTGAACCTTTGAACTCAGAACCCGTAAACGGTTTCGACGGAGGGAAGCCATGAGTGACTTTCCTTATCCGGGACTTCGTCCTTTCCGCCGGGATGAGGTTGATATTTTTTTCGGTAGAGAGGAGCAGGTAGACCAACTTCTTGAGAAACTTGGCCAAACACGCTTTCTATCTGTGGTTGGTCCTTCAGGCTGCGGCAAATCCTCGCTCGTTCGGTCGGGAATGCTGAATGCCCTGGAAACCGGCTTTTTAGCCGGCGCCGGTGCACGCTGGCGGATAGCCAATATGCGCCCGGGCAATTGCCCTATGAGAAATCTGGCCAAAGCCTTACTTGAGGAGTCGTCCCTGGGGCCGGAAAAAGGTGATGATGAGGACAGCGCCGCTTTTTTACTGGCTACTTTGCGCAGGGGACCTTTGGGCCTGGTCGAGGCCCTCCATGAAACACCTCTCCCAAAAGCCACTAATTTACTCATTCTTGTAGATCAATTCGAGGAGATTTTTCGCTATCGTCAACAATTCAGTATTGATGAGGCTGAGGCCTTTGTGGCACTCCTGCTGGCCTGTACTGAGAAAAGAGATATTCCCTTGTACGTAGTTATTACCATGCGCTCGGACTTTCTGGTTGACTGCGCTTTTTTTAGGGGACTTCCCGAGGCAATGAACGAGGGCCAGTATATCACGCCTCACCTGAGCAGAGAACAGCGCCGTGCAGCTATTGTTGGGCCTGCGGAAGTATTTGGCGGCAAGGTCGAACCTATTCTTGTAAATAAAATCCTTAATGACATGGGAGCGGATTCCGACCAATTGCCCCTTATGCAGCATGCACTCATGCGAATGTGGAAGGAAGCAAGTAAAAGGAAGGGTACAATCACCCTCACTATGGATGACTATGAGGCTATCGGTGGCCTGGAAAGGGCCTTATCAAGTCATGCGGATGAGGCCTTTGGAGAGTTAAATGAGGAACAAAAAAGAATAGCTGAAGTACTCTTTCGCCGATTAAGCGAGCGTTCAGCTGGGCGCAGGGACACTCGACGGCCTACTGAGCTATCCGAAATGGCAGCAGTGGCCGGGGTATCGCCTGAAGAGGCGGAGGCAGTAGTGGAGGTTTTCCGAAAACCTGATCGCAGTTTTTTAACACCTCCTG
Source organism: Pseudomonadota bacterium (assembly GCA_030605265.1). Taxonomy (GTDB): domain Bacteria; phylum SZUA-182; class SZUA-182; order DTGQ01; family DTGQ01; genus JAUWIR01. The sequence goes on from JAUWIR010000219.1 coordinate 2,606, forward strand.
CAGGCACGCCTTTATCTTCAAAAACTATCATTGATATTAGCCATGAGAGCCTGATCTCCAAGTGGGAGCGCTTGAATAAGTGGGTTGAGGAAGAAGCCGACTCATCTGATACGTACAGCCGCTTGGAGCAAACTGCCCGCCTGTGGAAGGAGGGGAAAGCCGCCCTCTGGGGCACACCTGATCTTGAAATCGCCCTGGCTTGGGAGGAAAACCGGCAACCTACCCGAGAGTGGGCCAAACGCTATGGAAAAGATTTTGAGCCGGCCATGGAGTTTCTTCGTGAGAGCGAAAATCAGCGAAAAGAACAGAAAAAGAGAGAGGAAGAGGCACATCAGCATGAGTTGAAACAGGTAAAGAAGCGTCTGGCGTTAGCGCTTGTAGGCCTCCTGATAGCTCTGGGGTTTGCTGTCTGGGCCTCTTGGGAAAGAAAGCAACGTACACTTACTCTTTTCGAGTCCTATCTTACCCATGCCTCCCTCCTGGCAAGGAATGGGGATTACCAAACGGCTCGTGAGACCCTTAAGAAAAGCTATAAACTGGATTTGGATATTCCTGAAAAGCGCCTCCATACCCGGAAGCTGATGAAATGGTTTATCGATCTTATGGGTGGAAAAGAAAATAAAAAATCAATTTATAAGGGAGCGGATGTTCCGCTCTTTGAGGTTGTGGTCAGCTCCAACGGCCGGCTCCTGGCAGCCGTTGGGGAGAAGGGCGCGCTGGTTCTTTTTGATGCTCAAAAGAAAGAACTGCTGGCCAAAAAGTATTTGAGACATGAAGATAAAGAAGTATGGATCTTGAGGGTAGCCTTGCATCCTGATGGCCGGAGGCTGATAACAGCCGGGCAGGATCGGCGCATAATATTCTGGGGCTTATATGGGAAAGAAAGGTTGAAAAAACTGACAGACGGTTGGCATACCCCTGATGATGTATTTGCCCTGGCTATCAGCCCTGATGGCAATATCCTGGCCACTGGGGGCGCAGATAATCTGATAACCCTTCGGGATGTTGAGACCGGCAAGGAACTAAAAACTCTGGAAGAGCACAACGGCGATATTTGGGACCTTGCCTTTAGTCCTGATGGTAATCTTTTAGCCAGTGCCTCCAGTGACAACACGGCCATAATCTGGAATATGAAAACAGGGAAGCCCTCTTGTGTCCTGCGTGGGCATTCAGAACAGGTAAATGATGTTGCCTTTCACCCGAATGGTCAAATGTTGGCATCCAGTAGTACAGATAAAACCATCCGTCTGTGGGACATAAAAGCTGGTGAATCCACTGGTGTATTGCAAGGGCATACGAGCCATGTATATGGCCTTACTTTTGACAATTCAGGCGATTATCTCATTTCAGCCGGCCGTGACGGCACCCTTCGAGTATGGGACAGAGACCTTGGCCTAGCTATACAGGTATTCCAGGGGCATACGGCAAGTGTAAATCGTATAGCAGCTATAGGGAATAAACTCTTTAGCGCAAGCAATGATCGCACTCTGCGGCAATGGATTATCAATCCGAAAGAGACTCAGAAGCAAATGAGGATATTCAATCTTCCGGGCAAACCAAGCGTTTGCTCCATCTCCCCTGATTGCTCTGCTGTTGCTGTCGGGTTCTGCGATGGCTCACTGCGCCTCTACACATTGCCCGATGCTCGTCTGATATGGGAAGAAAAACAACAAGCCCATACTGCTGAGATAAAAAGCCTTGCTTTTAGCCCTGACGGACAAAGCCTTGTCTCTTCCTGCCTTAATTTGGATCCTCTTATTTTATGGAGGGTTAGTGACGGAAAACCGGAGCAAACCTTTGTTGGTCATACTGCAGGTATTTGGAAAGTAACCTTTTCTTCAGACGGCAGGCAATTAGCCGCAGCCGGCTCAAATGGTCAGATCTGTCTTTATGAAATTGGAAAAAGAAAGGGGAAATTTTATGATAAAGCCCATGATGGAGGAGTCCGTTCAGTAGACTTTGATAAAAATGGGCAAAGGCTCCTTAGCGCAGGCGAGGACGGGAAAGTTCGCCTCTGGAATATAGAAGCCTGGCCGCCCACCCTTCTCCAGGATTTCCCAAAATCAGCAAAAGAGTGCAGGGATAAATTGTACTGTGCGGCTTTTTGCCCTGGTAACAATCGGCTTGCCGTTGTTGGACGGTATCCCATTGTAGACATTTTAGAAATCAATGATGAGAATGAAGATCGGGAGTTGGTGGGTCACGAAGGCAACATTAACCGAGTTATTTTCAGCCCGGACGGTGGGCAGGTGGCCACTGTAAGCGGTGATGCCAGCATACGCCTTTGGGACCTTAAAAGGGGGGGAGAGTTGTTTACCCTTCATTTACCGGCCTGTAACTACTATGCTTCCCTGCTCATGGATTTAGACCTTGATTTCGATTTCCATTGCGCGCCTGTGTCGTCAACCGGGGCAGGAGGATGTTGGATAGTTGTACCCTTGCCCATGAACCAAGATAAGGGAAAGTTGATTCTCTATAATCTTGGTCAAATTTATGATTAAGATTTAAAAAAACGTAATAGTTCACCACGGAGACACAGAGAAATGATTTCAGAAGATGTTCTTGAAGTCAAAGTAGTTGATACACCAGCACCAATTCGCGAGACACAATTGTTGACCTATTTGAGATTATCCGGGACGAAGGTAGACCTTATTATAAATTTTAATTTGCTGGTTTTAAAAGAGGGAAACAAGAGGCTTGTCTTTTGATTTTTCTCTGTGTCTCTGTGCCTCCGTGGTATGCTGAACTGTTACAAAAAAAGTAATTTGTAGCCTTGCTTAGTATAAGTGAACAGTTAGTATGAAATTTGTTATATCCTTTCTTGCTACGGAATTTAATCTATTAAAAAAATTTTGGTCTGAAAAAGAAATACTCAGGGAAAAACAGGGGATAGTAGGTACTGCCGAGGTTTGTCGAGACAATGTCGGCGGAGCCATATACTTATGTGAGACCTATAATAAGATAGAAGACACAAACATAACAGCCATAAAACAAATGAGAAGCCCCTATGGCATTCTAATATATCAAAATTATATCTATGCAATGATAAACCGCCCCGGAGCCAATAATGGTGACCTGCGGGAAGAATATATTCTCAAGTTATCCATGGATAATTTAACAGAAGTTAATAAACTTGAAAATAGATTATTTAGTCATAGCCATAGCCTGACCAAGACATCAAAAGGGTATATGGTAGCCTCCTCCGGGCTGGATTTAATTGTAGAGGTTGATGAAGAAGAGAAAATTGTATGGGAGTATTGGTTTACTGATCATGGGTATCAATTAACACCTTTGCAGCAAAACAGAAGGATAGAAAAAAATATTGATCACAGAAAATACGATTATTCAACCTTACACCAGACGACTCATGTCAACAGCGCACAATACCTTAATGATGAGGAAAGATACGTTGCTGCCGTTTTATTTCATCCGGGAGAATTAGTTATAATTGACAAAAAGATCAAAAAATTTGAGATAATTTTAAAAAATATGAAATGTTCTCATCATTTTCACAACAATGATTTTCAAACCCACAAAAGCAAAAATAATAAATATATTATCTCAAATACATTTGCTAATAAAGTATTATTACTTGACGAAAAATTTAAGGTCACCAAGGAAATTGGAGATTCTAATACATTAAATTGGGTACAAGATGCTATTTATACTTCCAGAGATACTATTCTTATAGCTGATAGTAATAATAATAGATTAGTGGAAACAGACATGGAGGGAAGAATCATCTCAACATGGCTATATGATACAAATTTTAGAATTTTCCAGGTGTGTGAATATCAATAAAAAAAATAACAAGTATCATCTCTATCTTACGCATTGTTCGACTTTTTTGTTCAATCCCCGTTCCTTAAGTCTATGCGGCAAAATAATTTTTAGTATGAGTGTCCCGCTTTAGACGGATAGCCGTTTGTTGAAAACAGCCTTGATAAAACTGTAATAATCAGCTATAAAGGTTATTATTTTCAAATTCTGAATTTTTATTTTTTTTTTGGTATAAAATTTTTATCCTGCCACAAAGGCACCAAGAAGAAATAAAATCTTAGTGACTTCGTGTCTTTGTGGCAAAAAAATAAAAAATAATAGATACTTTTTGATTCCGGCTTGTTCGAGTTAGGTGATGGTGACCATGAAAAATATAAAGATTTTTAGCCTGGTTTTTGTTTGCCTTTTTTTGTTGGTTGTATTTCCTAATATCACTGTTTTTCTAACTGCGGCAAACGCTGAGAATATAATTGAAAGAAAAGAGTCTCAAACTATAGATCCTGATTTATCGCAAAAGCATAACCTGATTGAAAAATTAAAAGATGAAATCAACTACCATAATTACCTTTATTACGTTAAAAATAAACCTGAAATCTCTGATGCTGAATATGATAAGCTTTTTAACACGTTAAAAGAACTTGAAGAAAAATATCCTCAATTTATTACACCTGACAGCCCAACTCAAAGAATCGGAAATGTTCCATCCAAAGAGTTTGAACAGAGAAAACATAAATATCCTCTTTATAGTCTTGATAAGGTTAACTCTCTTGAAGATTTGAAAAAATGGCATACAAAAATCAGGAAAACCTTCCCTGAAAAAAAAGTGGAATTTGTCTGTGAATTAAAAATAGACGGTCTGGCTGTGGCTCTTTCTTATGAAGAGGCTTTATTAAAATATGGAGCAATCAGAGGAGACGGTTTTACAGGTGAGGAGGTTACTCAAAATATAAAAACAATAAAGAGTAT
>JAUWIR010000181.1 GCA_030605265.1 Pseudomonadota bacterium
AAATTATGTAATTATGTGCTTAAATGATCAAGATTTAGATTAACTTATACTCGGACAGGCTGGATTATGCAAAAACCCATTATTTGAAGAAACTTATTAGAGAAGTACTTGCGGATTTTCCAACGGGATTTTTTTTCTATAGGTAAAAAGGACTCAGCAATTCTCATTATGAAACCTATGCCTTAAAAAAAAAAAAATTGTTACCTTGATCCAAATCCTGTCAAATTGAGAATTGCTGATAAAGACCTTGACAAGTAGTTTAGTAGTTGCTAAACTACTAACCATGCAGCATAAACTATGGAAAAAGGCTGAAAAGGTTTCCAGTCTCTTGGCGCTCTTGTCGAACCCACTTCGTTTGTTAATTATCTGCCTGTTACTAAAAAAAGAATTGTGCGCCACTGAATTGCTGGAAATATTAGGAACAACAAAAGGAAATATTTCTCAGCATTTGAAACTATTGTACATGGAAAAATTAATTACCAAAAGAAAAGAGGGGAATCGAATCTATTACAGCATTGCCGATAAGAACCTTAAGGCAATAATTAGCTGTCTGAGTGACTGTTACTGCAAAGATATGAAAACTCTTCCCATAAAGGAGCAGAAATAATGAAAATTTGTATCATTGGAGGGGTTGCAGGCGGAGCGACTGCGGCTGCTCGATTACGGCGATTAAATGAAAAAGCTCACATTCTCTTGTTTGAAAAAAGAGAATATATTTCTTTTGCCAATTGTGGGCTTCCCTACCATATTTCAGGGAAAATTAAAGATCGCGGCAAACTTTTATTACAAACCCCAAAAAATTTCCATTCTCGATTTAATGTTGAAGTCAGAGTAAAAAATGAAGTCTTGGCCATCAATCCTCAAGATAAAAAAGTACAGGTCAAAAATTTAATCACCAATCAAGAATATAAGGAAACCTATGATTTTCTCATCCTTTCCCCTGGGGCAAACCCATTTCTGCCGCCCATTGAAGGGAAGCAGGCTAAGATGTTTTGGCAACTTCGCACTATGTACGATATGGATGCAATCATTGCTCATCTAAAAGATCATCAAGCGCAAGAGGCTGTGGTCATTGGCGGCGGATTTATTGGTATTGAAGTAGCTGAGAACCTTATAGAGTTGGGTGTAAAAACCCACCTGGTTGAACTGTTGGATCAGGTGATGGCCCCCTTTGATTTTGAGATGGCTAACATAATTCATGCTAAGTTAGCAGAAAAAGGGCTCTCTCTTCACTTGGCTGACAGAGTGGAAAAAATTGTTGGTGATACAAAGGGAAAAGTCATTTTACATTCAGGAAAAGAATTGCCTGCAGATTTGGTGATCGGGGCCCTTGGCGTGCGACCTGATACTACCCTAGCGAAAAAAGCCGGACTTCAAATCGGCCCAACCGGGGGGATTGTTGTTGATGAATTTATGAAAACAAGTGATTCTTCTATTTTTGCTGTTGGAGATGCCATTGAGGTGACCCATTTTACCGGAAAGAAAAAGATGCTCATTCCCCTGGCAGGCCCGGCAAATAAACAAGCACGTATTGCAGCAGATAATATTTGCGGACTTTCCTCCCGATATCATAATACCTTGGGAACTTCTATTGTAAAAGTTTTTGACCTTCAGGCAGCCTGCACTGGGATCAATGAGAAGGTAGCTAAAAGCAATAAGGTAAATTATCAGGCAATCCATCTGCACCCCTTAAACCATGCAGGATACTATCCCGGAGCATCACCGATTTCTCTGAAGGTCCTTTTTGAGCTTCCAAGTGGTCAAATATTAGGGGCTCAGTGTATAGGGGCAAAGGGAGTCGATAAAAGAATTGATGTTATGGCCACCGCCATCAAGGCAGGGATGACGGTCTATGATCTTGAACAATTGGAGTTAGCTTATGCTCCACCCTTTGGATCTGCCAAAGATGCCATCAATATGGCAGGTTTTATCGGCAGTAATATTTTAAAAAATTTAGTCAGGTTGACTACCTATGATCAACTAAACAAGATCGAAAACCCCTATTTTCTTGATGTGCGAACTGAAAAAGAATTCAAACTAAAAAATGTGCCCGAGTCCTTTAATATTCCCCTCAATGTATTACGATCTAAAATAAATGAACTGCCTAAAGATGACCACATTCTTATCATCTGTCATGTCGGTCTTCGAGCATATTATGCTTATAGAATTCTTAAACAATCAGGCTTTGAAAATCTATCAATATTTTCAGGAGGAATGAAAACCTACCGGCACTTTACTGAAAAAGTCCGCCCTCATTCCGGTCCCCTTCATACCACAGAGAGCGCTTCAATAAATAAAGATTCACTCAATAAAGAAGTGATTGAAGAGCTGGACCTATGCGGTCTTCAATGCCCGGGGCCTATTATGAAACTATCTAATACAATAGAAAATATGCCGGCAGGAAAGAAAATTTTAGCCCAAGCAACTGACCCTGGTTTTGTTACAGATATATCTGCCTATTGTAAGGCCACGGGAAATACCCTGATCTCAATTCAAAATGAGAATAGTATTTACAAGGCTTGTATTGAAAAGGGCACAGGAAAAATGGAATCAAATAATTGCATCCAGGAAAATAATATAGGTCAGGAAAGTAAAAGTAAAACCATTGTGATTTTCTCAAATGATTTAGATAAAGTTTTAGCCGGTTTTATCATAGCCAATGGAGCCAAAGCTATGGGCAATGAGGTCACCCTCTTTTTCACCTTTTGGGGGCTGAATGTTCTTCGAAAAGAAAAAGGGCCCCTGGTGAAAAAATCTCTCTTAGATAGTATGTTTGGCCTGATGATGCCAAAGGGACCAAAAGCATTAAAATTGTCAAAACTGCATATGGGAGGGATGGGGACAGAGATGATGAAATATATCATGAAAACCAAAAAAGTAGATTCCTTACCCCAGTTAATGCAACAGGCCCTTGGTTCCGGTATTCGATTTGTAGCCTGCTCTATGTCATTGGAAGTGATGGGCATAAAAAAGGAAGAGCTTATTGATGGGGTCGAAATTGGCGGAGTGGCCTACTATCTTAATGAAGCCAATCAGTCGAATGTCAATTTATTCATCTGACAAAAAAGAAGCCACCAGATTAATATAAAAATAAAAATCTGATGGCTTAGGATTAGGTGATCAAACAAGATATATTGGGTTATAAATAAGGTGATAATAAGGTGATAATATGGTGATTCAATAAATATTATACTATTATAGCCGCTTAAGTGCAAGTAAAAAATCCCTCCCTGTTAATTCAGGGAGGGCAGGACCAATCTTATCCGGCAACTGACAGAGTTGTAGTCTCCAAATTACCGGAGGTTATATAATAATCCCCTCCAAGGTGATGAAAGGTTTTGGCCTCTTTGGCAAAGGCTTTAAGATACTTATCATATTTATCTTCATCTACTGAGGCGGAGACTACTGCCCCTATGAATAACTTATGGTCTCCGAATTTCTGTTTATCGTAAACCTTACATTCTATGTGCCCAATGCATTCTGCAATTAAGGGTGGCCTCACGCTATGAGCTTTAAGAGGTGTGAAATTCGTCTCTTTAAATTTATCTATTCGTTGCCCGGAATGAGTGCCACAAAAATTCACCTTATCTAACAATTCAATAGTAGGAATATTGACCACATATTCTTCTCCTTTCTCAATTAAATCCAATGAGAAGGAATCACGATGAATTGATACGGCAATCAACATGGGAGAAATACTCACCGGTGTTATCCAGGCCACTGGAATGATATTAGTTTTATCCTTGTACAATGAGGTCACTAAAACAACCGGGCCATGATTTATTAAACGATTTGCTTCCTCAATCGGTAGTTCTCTTTTCATTTGCTTTCTCTCCTCTTTAGTAAATTTTATCATAAAAATTCACTAAATATCTTCTAACTACTCTCCTCTTCAAATATCGGCCCCTCTGAGAAAATATACTACACCCCTTTTATGTTAGGTTGGATTGGATTCATTTAGCTTCCCCAAAGGATAGTTGACAGGATAACAGGATCTAAAATAATCCTTTAAATCTTTTTGATTAACTGGTTTTGGTTTTTAATGTTTTTTTTACCATTGGGAAAAATTTTCACTGGCATTCTTGCGTGACATTAGTTAATGTCAGGGAAAAGGGTTTATTATTTTTTGCTGTTTTTATAATATGGCATGGTTGAATACATGGCCAAGCTACAAAACAATTTGGGCCTGGGGAAACTTTAGTCGCTTTAACAATAACATTTTCATCCTTCATGACCAACTTTTCTATCTCCACGGAATACCCAGTTGAAAATTCGACCGTGTCAATTAAAGCAATAATAACTTCTTTTTCAAAGGCTACCAATGGAGCTTCAGGTAGCGGGGTAACACATCCTTTATGCTTAAGCCAAAAATCTTCAAGCTCCTCTCGTGTTTCTATCTTAAATAATGTGGGCTCTGGTAATAAGGGTTTGTCATCTATAATAATGAAGCTATTGCTATAGCAGCTAGCCCCTAATTCAATATCTTGAAAATCTAACATAGTTACAATTTCAGTAGACTGGTCATTTAATGTTAGTGAAAATGATTCATTACTGTTGCTTTTTGGGGTGGTTATAATATGATAAGGCTGTGTTGTTATCCAAGGGCCCAAGCAATCCGGCCCGGTTTTTGTTGCTTTAACAATGAAATTTTCATCTTGCAGTACCAAATTTTTTATTTCTATGTTATATCCACCTGGTGGTTCAATAGTGTCAATTAAAGCAATAATAACTTCTTTTTCAAAGTCTACCAAAGGAGCTTCAGGTACTGGGATAACACATCCTCTATGCTTAGACCAAAAATCTTCAAGTTCCTCTTGTGTTTCTATTTTAAACAGCGTGGCCTCTTTTAATTCAGAAAATATGGGACCATCATTTGTAATAATGAAGCTATGGTTATAGCAACTATCGGTCCCTAATTCTATATCTTGAAAATCTAATTGTCTTGGAGGGCTACTATAATCACGGGTAATCATTTTCCAATAAAAATCAGATATCCAATATGGGGGGCTGATTCCCCAATTGAGGTTGTAAGAAAAACCTTGACTATACCATATATCAATATTTCCAAATTGATCATCCTTTTCAAAATCCTTTGACCATGAATTAGAAAAGCCGGCTTTAAAATTATTAGTCATCCAAGGGGCATTGAAATAAATATAATATGAAGGATCAAAATATTTTTGGGACTTATAATCATCATACATAAAATAAGGTAATTCATACCAGGGAAAAGACGTATTAAGAATTTGACCCTGAATTAGATTGATCGTAAAGAATAAATGTAAAATAGACAAGCATAGTGCCAGTAATATTAAAAACCGTACTTTTTTTATCAGATTTTCTCTAAAAGAAATATAAACCTGTTTCATTACTAATTCCTCCATCTGTTTTTATTATTCCTATTACCTTAAATATCAATAAAATTCATAGGCGCCCATATCACAACTTTTACCTACTGGCCTGGGATTATCATCTAAATCAGTGGAAGGTGCTCCATCATCAGTACCACTGTTAATACAAGCAGAATTTTGCTGGAGGTGATAATCTTCGGCATTTGGATTCATAAATAGAGGATCAGTATCCATATTTTCTATTCCGGCATACCCACCTTTGATATCAGAATATTTAACAGTTAGTGTAGTATCACTATATATTTCTTGAGGGATATTGTTCCATATAATGCAATTACTAATAGTCGGAGAAGAGTAGTAAGAATAAATACCACCTCCATAGCCGGTCGAATTTTTACTAATAGTACAATTTGTAATGTTTGGAGAGCAATTGTAATAAATATCAATTCCCCCACCATAGCCAAAACTTGCTGTAGAATTATTGCTAAATATACAATTGGTTATAGTTGGGGAAGAATTATCCCAGCACTCCATTCCGCCTCCATACATCGATGCATAATTTTCAGTAATGATACAATTGGTGATAATAGGCGAAGCATAGGTTTCACACTCGATTCCACCGCCTAAAGCTATAGCCGTATTTCCGCAAATAATACAATAGGTTATTGTCGGCGAAGAATTGTAGCAATAGATCCCACCCCCATAATAAGCATATCCATTTCTCAGGGTAAATCCGCTCAACAAGGTTTCATTCCCCTGGCCGCTATGAATATATACAACATTTCCTAAGCCTCCTCCATCAATAATAGTATTGGCTACTATATTCGGATCTTTTGGATTTGTGCTCCTTACTACAATTGATTTACCCTTAAAGTCAAGGTTTTCGTAATAAATACCCTCGTGCACAACAATGAAATATTTATCATTTGGAGCAGCATCAATCGCTTCCTGAATACTCATATTTCCATCAGCATAAATATGAATGGGCACTTCTCCATTCATAAACTCATATGCACCCATATCATATATAGCACCGAGTAGTGCCCTAAGATTACCGTCTTTATCAAACTCAGGCTCTTCAGCACCAGGATCCGAAGCTTCAATACAATTAGATTCCGCTTGCAGGTGGTAATTTTTTAAAGCAGGGGCGACAAAGAGCGGATCAGAATCTATGTTGCCTGTCCCCGAATAGTCTCCCTTGATATCAGAATAAGTGATGGTCGGAGACACACTGCTTACTTTGTAGATTTCCGGTGTGGAATTATTCCAAATAATGCAATTATCAATCCTTGGTGCATAGTCGTAATTTCCTATTAAGCCAATTGCTCCTGTACCGCCGGAGTTTCCGGCAATAGTACAAAAGTTAAATTTAGGTATACTTTCACCAGTTGAAAAAATCGCACTTCCATAGCTGGCAGAAGAATTATTAGTGATCGTACAATTAGTAAATTTCGGGGAGGATTTAGCAACACAATAAATCCCACCACCATATGTGCCTGAATTATTATCGCTAATATTGCAATTAATAAATTCTGGTGAACCAAGATAATAACAATAAACTCCTCCACCTTTACTATTAGCGTAATTCTGGCTTATGTTACATTTAATAATTGTTGGTGAACTATTAGAACAGTAAATAGCGCCTCCCTCACTAGCACTACCATTTTTTAAAGTAATTCCACTTAATATACTATCATATTTCTCGCCATGATTGAAAGTAACGGCTCTGCCTGCACCGTTTCTATCAATAACAGTAGCACGAACAACATTCGGATCATCGGGATCAAAGCTTCGCATAGTAATTGCTTTCCCCATAAAATTTATTCCTCCTGAATAATCTCCTGGATAGATGATTATGGTCATTCCATCTTCCGAATTATCGATTGCCTCCTGAATGGTACTGCCTGAACAGACATGTACAATCATACTTTCATAAGCGCCTATATCACAAGCAATTCCCCTAGGCCGCGGATTACCTACTTTATCTGTAGATGGTGCACCCGTATTGGTCCCGGCGTCAATACATGGCGAGTTATCCTTAAGCCGGTAATCTCCAATTGAGGGATTAACAAATTGTGGATCTGCATCAATAATAAAAGCAGTATTGGGGTCTTCATACCCATCCTTTATATTAGAGTAGTAATAATCGGAGCACCACTTTCTACATAAATTTCTTGCGGTGAGTCACTCCAGAAGATGCAGTTTTTAACAGTTGGTGATGAGGAAACACATCCTAAACCACCACCGAAGCTAGCGGCCAAATTTCTAGTAAAAGTACAATTAACAATTAATGGAGAAGAATTATTATTACAATAAATACCAGCACCCTTATTGGCTGAATTTCCAGTGATGATACAATTTTCAATGGTTGATGTAGTAGAATTATAATAGTAAACCCCACCGCCATCATAGTAAGTAGAATTATCAGTGATAGTACAATTACTAATTTTTCCTAAAGAATTATTACAATAAATTCCAGCACCATAATAGGAAACAGAATTCCCGATAACAATACAATTATAGCCTGTACCATATGACTTTGTACTCTTTTTTGGGTATTTATCAAGGCTATAGTTCAGTATTCTTCTTCCATAATTTCAAGATTATTCATTTCATCATATTCTTTTTCACTCATCTGTGAAT
>JAUWIR010000199.1 GCA_030605265.1 Pseudomonadota bacterium
AGAAAAGGCTAAAGGAAGTAAATAAACTATCCTTTTTGGATATAAAAGGGCTAGGAAAAGAATTATTGATAATACAGCCAAGCCGCCAAAACCGGAAAAAAATGCCCCCATTTTACTCTTACCTTATTAATAATTGTTCAGAGTTCAAAGTTCAGTATACAATTAGACAACTTTCTTTGTTTTATTGACAACCAGACCTAAGACCCTTACTTTAAGTGTTTCAAGTTGATCTCTAAAACTATGTAATACTTTTCTCGACAATTTTTCACTCTCAGTCAACAATATGGTAGCATCAGTTTTAGCAACAACAATATAGGCTTCAGAGTATATTAAGGCAGGTGGTGCATTTACAATTACGAAATCAAAAGCATTCTTTAATTGCTCAATGGTTTCTTCCATATTCAAAGAATTGAGATAATTTGAGGGATTATCCACTTTTCCACCACTTGTTAAAAGGTAAAAACTATCCAGTCCGGGAGGGGCCATTAGGTGCTTAGGATTAATCTCTCCTAAAATCAAATCAGTAACCTTTTTTACGGCCATATCCAATTCACAATTGCCTAAAAGAATGTCCTGGAGTCCAGGCGTATTTTCAATACCAAAAAGGTTATGAAGAGAAGGATTTCTAAAATCCATTTCAACTAAAACCGCGGTCCTTCCGGTTTGGCTCAAAGAGATCGCCAGGTTTGAAGCAAAAACAGTACTTCCTTCTTCCTTAATTGCATTTAAAATACTTATTACCTGTATTCCATTTTCCTTACGCTGCATTAATAAATTAGGCACAACAACTCTGAATTGTTCTGCAATTGATGAATCAACTAAAAAGTGGGAAGCTAGGGAGAGATACCTCTCGCGATCTTTAGTGGATATTCCCGGATATTTTCTTTTTACCGCCTCATGGTCATGGCTAACCCAACGAGAAATAGAAGTTAATATGGGTACGCCAAAGATATCCGCAACATCTTCCGGTCGATGAGGAATAGTATCTAAAGCCTCGTGAATCATACCACCAATAAAACCGAATACTATTGATAGAAAAAGACTTAAAATAAAATTCCCAGTGGTGGTCTCACGATTAATAGGTTCATTTTGTTCAATTGCGTAACGTACTAATTTAACATTAGAAACCATTTCCGATTCTTTAATGCTTAACTCTTGTAGTTTAGCAGCTAATTTGTCACAAAGATCTGCAGTTATTTTTACATTTCTCTCTAATATAGATTGACGTTTTGCTCTATCCGGAATTTCTTTTAATTGTGGTTGAAGATCAGCTATTGTTTTCTCTAATAATACTAATTCTTCTTTATATTGTGCTGTTTGAATTTCTATATCTGCCAACATTTGCTTAATAACTATTCCCATCTGTTCTCTGACTGCTTTTACTTCAGGATGTTCAGGATTATAATCAATCAATAAGGTAAGTTCTTTCAATCTTAAATCTTTAAGTTTTTCATTCAAGTTGGCAAAAATATTAAATGTATAGGTAGCGCCAATATGATTCCAACCAAGATAGCGACTATTAACCAGTTGCTTTTCTAAAATCTTCCGGCCTTCGGTTAGAATAGGAATTTCTTTTTGAAGAGATTTAATCTTTCTTTGTTTTTCAACGATTCTATCTACGATAACTTTTGTATCATTAATAACATCGCCAAGCTCTAAATTTAATTTATAATTACGTAAGTTTTCCCGATTTTGTTCCAACTCCATTTCTTCTTGGTTTAATTTCTCTTCTATAATTTTTTTGCTCTCTATAATCGATTTATTTCTTTCATAAAAATCAATTTCTTCATAAATCTCGGCAATTGAATTAGCCATATCTTTAGCAACTTGAGGATTGCTCCAGTGCACTCTAATAATAAGAACACCACTACTGCTTTTATCCGGGGACGTATTAATCATACTTTCCAGATTCTTTATTTCTCTCATATACTTTGATGAAGTAATAATCTCATCTTTGGTAACTGTTGATGGAATGATATTGAATTTCCGGGCAACAGCTGATAAACATTCAAAGCCTTTAATTATTGATGAAGCTGCATTCAGAGAAACCGGCGGACTCGCTTTTCCACCCAACAATACCTCAGCCATAGGAGTAACCGGTCTTCCAATTTTTATGGCTGACACAGCTTCATAAATTGGTTTTGGTTTTGAAAAAAAAACAATACCAAAAAGAATTACTACTGAAATCACAGAAGTTAAGATAATGGTTTTTTTACGGCGTATTAGAATATTTCTTATGTCTTTAACTGTAAATTCAGCTGCCATAGAGTTTTTCTTTCTTAATTCAACTACATCATTAAAGAGTAATACTTCTTAATACCCCTTAATACCTCTTAATAGTAATACCCCGGATTGTAATTACCTACATCCGTTCTAGGCGGAAATCCGTTCCACCTTGGAAGAGCAAAGGATGAATAGATATCTGCCGGTAATCGAGGTATTGATAAAAATGGCGCTACAGTTCTCATGAAATCACGAATGTCTCCGACTGTATTGGTGGAAACATACACAATATCACCATTTTGAAGGGAAACATTCTTTCTGAAATCCCCCTTTCTAACTATATCATCGAAACTTACCTTTAGGGCCTCCGGTTTTGCTTCATCTCCTCGTATTATGACAATTTCTTTTGTTTTACTGTAAAAGGTTGGGCCGGCTTTAGTAATAGCCTCCAGTAACGACATGGTTGTGTCATAAGTATAAATACCCGGGCTGTTCACTTCCCCTACTACGAATACTCTTTTTTGGATCTCGGATTTACTGGGAACAAAAATAACATCGCTATCATCTATGATGACATCCTGTCTCCAATCTCCTTTAAATAAAGCGTCATGGAGATTTAAAATATAGGATTTATTTTCCCTGATTAATTGAACTCTCGATAAATTAGCAGTAGGTGCGTGCCCTCCCACTCTGGCAATAAATTGAGTCAACCTCTCTTTTCCATATAATCCATAAGTGCCGGGGCCTCCGTTTTCAGTGGATATTTGTCCAAAAATAGAGGCGCTATAGGCATTCTTTGCAGTCACACTAATTTTCACCAGAGGTTTTTTAATATATCTGCCTATAGTCTCGATGAATTTTTGCTCTGCTTCCGATAGAGTAAGCCCGGCTACTTTCACTTCCCTAACATAAGCAAAGGAAATAGTCCCATGTGGTGAGACTTCCGTCTGATAACTCTTTTCTCTTATTCCCGCCCAAATTCTAATTTGTACTACATCTCCAGGGCCGATCCTGTATTCAGGCACCCCTTTAATATCTCTAAAAACTTTATAATCCCTAATTGAGGGTATTACATCCCCTGTTTCTTTAAAAGGATATTTGCCTGTTATTGGCTCAAGATTTTTTTGATATAAATTATCAACTTTATCTTTATCTTTATCTTTTTCTTTATCTTTATACACTATGGTAAGGTCTACTCGATTATTCTCATAAGGATTTCCATCATCAATAACAGCTCCATCAGCGAAGCCATTAATTATATCAATCCTATCTTCAGATATACTGCTATTGCGTAAATATTGAGTTATACTTCTGACCCTTTCTTCAGGTAAATTTTGCTGGTCGGCAGTTTCAAAACTACCCCCTCCTTCAACCTTAACCGTAGTGTTCCTTACTCTTCTTAAAAATTCTATTACATTACTTAAGACTACTTTTGATTCAGGTCTAAGGTCTGCTTTATCAAAGTCAAAATAAACGGGAGTATAAAACATCGGCACAATAAGTCTCTTTGATTTTGGTGGAGATTTTTTACTTTCTTTAGAAATAGTTTTCTTTTCTTTCTTTCTTTTCTCAATTACTTTTCTTTTATCAGGACCTTTTACACCTCTAAGCCATACTTTAATCCCTTCCCCATAGCTTGAGGCGGCCAAATCCAATCTCCCGTCCTGATTGAAATCAGAAAAGCAGGTGGCAAAATAAAACCCATTTTTGGGCAGTCCATCCTCCAGAGCTACCCATTTTTGATTTAATTCATCATAGTACCAGATGATAATGCCATCATCATCATTGGAAGAAGCAACTATTGTATCTACAATGCCGTCTTTATTAAGATCAGCTGACTTAGTGCTGTAAAAACTCCCACTCTTTGCAAGTACTTCATGCTTTGGAAATAGACCTTTTCCATCTCCATAATAAATCTTTACCCCGGAAAAATTTGTGGCTGCAATAATATCCAGATGTCCATCCTTATTTACATCAAAAGCATCCAGGCCCCAAAATGATCCCTTTTCAATCAAAGGCATTTCCGACCATCTTCCGTCACCGGCCCCCATCCATAATCTTAAGGCGCCACCATCAACTCTCCATCCTGCCCCAACAATATCAAGGTTGCCGTCATGATCAAAATCTCCTATTTCCACATCTCTATATATATTGTTACGAGCCGGTCCTTTTTCAGGAATAAATTTCCCCTTTCCATCTCCAAGCCATACTTGAATGCCGCCTTTAAATATATCAGTGCTATTGGCGGCAATAATATCTAAGGTATTATCTCCATTTACATCACCCAGTCTAATCCCATCGTATAATTCCTTTTCAGTAACCGGATCTGCTTCACCAAATTTACCTTTAAGATTTAGCCAAACTTGAATGCCCTTAGTATCACCTCTACTGGATGATATAATATCAATCCAATTGTCATTATTAACATCCCCTACAGCTAAAGAAGAGATATCCGCTTTAATTTTAAATCTCTGAATTCTTTCCCAATTACCTCGGCCGTCGCCATACCAGAGAAATATTGCCCCCGGCTCATAACTTCCCCCAATAATATCGATATTTCCGTCATTATTAAAATCTGCAACCTCCAAAGAGCGATAATGCCCGGAATTCTCCGGGCCAAAATCCCTTGACCAGATAGCTTCTGATTGTATTAATTTAAGACCATGTCCTTTAAAAGCTAAAGGAGTGGGTTTTACACAACCAAGGCAGGTAAATATTAGTATGAAGGCTATTTTATAAATTCTTGCTGGATATTCTCTCTTTTTAACCGTACCCATCTTCTATCACCATCAATGTTAAACATAACTGTAACTTGAAAGCATAGGAATTTTCATTTTATTTATGCTGCTTATCAGCCTTTGTGCCTCTGTGCCTTTGTGCCTTTGTGCCTTCTTTTAACTTATTATTCCTTATCAGTACTCTTTGTTTTTATAGTAAAAAAAGTATTTTCAATACGCAGCAAGTGCTCTTTCATCAAATCGTATTCTTTGGCTGATTTTAGATTTACACCATGGGCATCTTTTATAATATCAACTACCGGCCGCATGGGAGCAAGTTTATTGATACGTTTTACTTTCCCGGTTTCCCCGGTATTTAAGGTTACATATAATCCAACCGGGAAAAAGGAAAGTTCATTAATTATTATTTTTATCAAATGCGCAGGGAAATGTTTTTTCTCTGTTTTGATAATTTCTTTGACGATTTCAAAGGGAAGTTTCCTCTCCCTCTGAGGCCTTGGTTGAAGCATGGCTACATATATATCTGCCAGACCGATTATTTTGGCATATTCATGAATTTTTTCTGCTTTCAATCCTTGGGGATAGCCCGATCCGTCTTCTCTTTCATGCTCCTGAAAAGCAACATGGGCCACAATGGAGGGAAGACCGTCAATAGCTTCCAACATTTCACAAGAGTATTGAGGATGTAAACGGACATCTTTCAATTGCTCTGCAGTTAATTTTTCCTTTCTGGAAAGAATTTCAGCAGGTACTTTCATCATGCCCATATCATGAAGCAGAGCACAAACAACTAGTTCTTTTAAATCGTTTTTCCCATAATCCGCATCAAAATCCGATTCTGTAACTTCCTGCTGCCATATAGCCATTAATTCATCTTTTCCATACCCTAATCCCAAACCAATCTTGGTTGATATTATGGCTACATTGATAAGATGAGTTACTAAATCATTAGATTCTTCTGTTATAAATAAAGTACCAATAAGCTCATCATTTCTGGCTAAGGATCTAATGATAATTTCTGCTGATTCAAAAATTTCCTCCGGATTTGGTTTTTGCCCCTTAATAAGTTCCTGAAAGAATTTTTTAATTTTCTGCCAAATAAAAAGAAAATCTTCACCTTTTTCTCTTAAAATCTTTTCATTTCCCTGAACAAAGATGCTATTATAGAGAGCTTTCTTTTTCGTCTCTTCCTGCGCCCTTTGCGTAGCTTCTTCTAAAACTTTTTGCCGCGCCTCTTCCTGCGCCCTTTGCGTAGCTTCTTCTAAAGCTTTTTGCCGCGCTTCTTCCTCAACCTTTCTTAAGGTTTCTTCAAAAGCCTTTTTCCCGGCCTCTTCTATGGCTCTCTTCCGGGCCTCTTCCATTGCTTTTCTCTTGGCTTCTTCTGCAGATTTCTCCTGTGCCTCCTGTAAAATTTTCCGGCGTGTTTCCTCTTCCGCTATTAGACGAGCTTCTTCTTCCTCTCTCTTGAGTGTTTCCTCTTCAGCTTTTCGGCGAGCTTCCTCTTTCGCTCTCTTGCGGGCATCCTCTAAAGCATGCTGTCTGGCTTCTTCTAATGCTTTCTTTTGGGCATCTTCTTTTGATTTCTGAATTTCCCTTTCAAAATTCCTTTGTGCCTCCTCAAAAGCCTGTTTTCTAGCTTCCTCTATTGCTCTTTCCTGTGCTTCTTCTAATGCTTGTTTATCATCCTCAATTCTTTTTTGTAATTTTTCTTTATAATCTTTCTCTTTTAAAAGGTCTTTTTCAAAACTTACGGATTTTTCCAGTTCTTTTTCTACTTTCCCATTAACTTGTTGTTCAATTATTCCAAGTTTTTCATCAGTAGTTATATCCAACTCTCCTGCTTTCAGGGATTCCTCTCTAAAAATTTTCCTTACCAACTCCTCATTAATGCATTTTTTCCCTTCCAGAAAAGCCTGAAACAGTGATAAATCACATAACCTATTTATTTCCCGAGCCAATCCTTTTGAAAATTTCTGGATTTCGATTAAGGCCTCTTCTGTAAAAATATTTTGTTCTCCACCTACTATTTTTAATCTATGTTCTATATAGGCCCTGGTATCATTAAGATTAAAGGGCATTAAATGATATTTAACACCGATTCTAGCCTCAAAGGCCCGATTACCATGAACAACTTTTCTTAATTCAGATTGACCAACCATCATCAAGGTTAAAAGGACCTGATTATTTATCTGAGAATTGCTCAAAAGTCGTAATTCTTCGAGTATATTGTTATCTTTAATAAGATGAGCTTCATCAATTATAAGAACAGCATGTTTTCCTCTATTGGTATAATTTGAAACGAGCCATTCATAGAAAAGATGTACCATAGCTCTCTTTTCAGTAACATCACACTTAACATCAAATTGAAATAATACTTCTTTAATAAATTCTATATTATCTATAATAGTAGGATGGTTTAATAAGCCAACCTCAAAATCCGCTTCCAATAATTTATCCATAATAACTCGAATGACCGTTGTCTTTCCTGATCCTACTTCACCAGTTAATAGTACAGACCCTTTGAGGCATTTTATGGCGTAAAAAATTCTTTTTATTGCTTCTTCATGGGTTTTTGGGGAATAGTAAAATTTTAAATCCGGAAAAATCTGAAAAGGTAGCCCTTGAAATCCCCAGTA
>JAUWIR010000391.1 GCA_030605265.1 Pseudomonadota bacterium
AAGCCGGGACAGTATAATTTAATTGTCTCAATTTTAAGACTGTCCATAATTAAGGCTGATGCCCATAATGGTTGGAAAGGCTTAATCCCTTATATATACTGGGTGTCCCGCCTTACGTCGGTAGCCACTCAGACGATATACAAACTATACGAACGGCCATCTTAAATAATGATAGTAAAGGTCTTCAAAAAGCTGCTCATAGTTTCAAAAGCGCCGTATCTTTATTCAAGGTTTCGGACATGATCGAATTGGTAATAAAATTGGAACAAATGGGCAAGGAAGAAAAATTAGAGGAGGCCAAACAAGCCATAGACCAACTTGAACTTTTAATTGCCAAGTTTATTGAAGATGTTAAAAATATTCTTTGTGCAACCAACTAAAAAGGGGGAAAAATGGAAGGGGCCAGGATCTTAGTTGTTGAAGATACGAAGGTATTCGCCGCCTATCTAAAAAAGAATTTGGAAAAGCTGGGATACGTAGCTGTGGCTATGGCCACCAATGGAGAAGAGGCTATTGAAAAAGCTGCTCAGCTACACCCGGATTTGGCGCTGATGGATGTATCCTTGGCCAGCGGCCTGGATGGCATAGAAACCGCAAAGCAAATCAAGACCCGTTTTGATATTCCAGTGATATATCTTACTGCTTCTACAGATATGGAAACCCTGGAGCGGGCCAAGATTTCAGAGCCCTTTGGTTATATAATCAAGCCTTTTGATATAAAAGTTTTACACACCAACATTGAGATGGCCCTATATAAACATCAAATGGATCTTCAGGTAAGGAAAAGCGAAGAAGGACTAAGAAAAACCCTTAATCAGCTAAAATCCACTCAAAGTCAGCTTCTGCAGCAGGAAAAACTGGCCTCCATCGGCCAGTTGGCCGCGGGGGTGGCCCATGAGATAAACAATCCAATGGGCTATATTGGCAGCAACCTGGGAACGCTTCAAAAATATATAGGTAAAATTCAGCAACATGATCAGATAGGCCGGGATATAATGTCCAAATTAAAAAATTTGAATTATCCGGAAGTAAAAAGTTTAATACAAAAAATAGAAAATTCGCATAAACAACTTAATCTGGATTTTATTTTTGAGGATATTGGTTCTTTGATAGAAGAATCTTTAGAGGGCGCAGACAGGGTCAGAAAAATAGTGGCCGATCTGAAAAGCTTCTCTCATCAAGCAGAAGAGGGATCGAGAGAAGCCGATTTAAACAAGGGTATACAAAGCACCATCAATATTGTTTGGAATGAATTAAAATATAAGGCTAATTTAACCAAAGAATTTGGCGAGCTTCCCCCGGTTCGGTGCTATCCGCAAAAGATCAATCAAGTGGTTATGAATTTATTGGTTAATGCTGCTCATGCTATTGAAAATCAGGGAGCAATACGGATAAAGACGGCCTTGGAAAACAGTAATGTTCTCATCGAGGTCAGTGATACTGGACGCGGCATTTCCGAGGAGAATTTATCTCACATCTTTGAGCCCTTTTTTACCACCAAAGAAGTGGGCAAGGGAACAGGCTTAGGCTTAAGCATGGCCTATGATATTATTCACAATAAACATGGAGGAGAAATTAAGGTTGACAGCCGGGTGGGAGAGGGAACAACCTTTCGGGTTTATCTTCCCCTGACTCCAAAGGGGGAAAATGCCTCGCAAGGGTAGGGAGAGGCCTTATGAGCTATGTGCTATAGACATAGACTCGATCCTCAATAACCTTCGTGCTTTTGAGCGAGGCCAGGCCGGCAATTTCTTCTTCCTGCAAAATAGTATTAGGCTGAAGGGCTACAGCATCATTTATTGTTTTTACCATTCTGGATATCTTCATGCCGGGTTTTAATTTATCAACAGATAAACAGATCTCCTTCTGTTTATTTTTAGCCGCTATATTATCGCGTATAACCAAAAAGAAATAGTCGACTATATTGGGATCAAGCAAGGTGCCTCTATATTTTTTAAGGTATTCAAAGCATCTTTCGTTTGAGATCGGTTTATCCCCTACCTTTATTTTTTTCAGATTATCATATTCATCCGCTACGCGAAGGATTCTGGCCAGTTTGGGGATTTTTTCACCCTGTAAGCCGTCAGGATACCCTCCCCCGTCAAAGTTTTCATGATGGCTTCTGATTATAATACCCACTTCGGATAGGTTTTGAACAGTACTAATAGTAGCCTGTCCGATGAGAGGATGTTGTTTGATCATTTCTTGTTCTCTTGCATTTAGAAAAGGCCTGGATTTTGACCGGATTTCTTTGGGAATAGTAATCCAGCCGATATCATGAAGCAAACCGGCTATTTCCAATTGTTCCAATTCTTTTTCAGGAAGCGATAGCTTTTGGCCGATTAATTTGGCCATAAAAGCCACTCTTTTGCAGCGCTCGCCAAGCTGCTTGTCAAAACCGCCCATTAAATAGATAAATACCCGAATAAATTCAACAAAATTTTTCTTCAATTCTTTATAGAGCTTATCAAGCTCTTGGGTTCGTTGACTGACCCTTTCTTCCAACAATTCGTTATTTTCTTTTAATTCCTCATTTTGCCTTTGGGTAATTTGAAGTAACCTTTTATTCTCCCGAATAAGCTCATATTGATCTAAGGCTTTTTTTACGGTGATCTTGAGATTTTCATTATTCCATGGTTTGGCAATATATTGATATATTTTTCCCTTATTGATGGCGGAAATGATGGCTTCCATGTCGGAATAGCCGGTTAAAAGAATACGCATGGTATCCGGATATTGCCGGAAGACTTTTTCCAGAAATTCCGAACCGCTCATATTGGGCATCTTTTGATCGGAAATAACCAGGTCGACTGAATGGCCCTTCAATATTTCCAGCCCCCTCTCTCCTCCATCGGCCGTATAGATCTGATATTCTTCTTCCGCAAAAAGTCTTTGCAAGGATTTGAGGATGCCGGCTTCATCATCAACAAGTAAGATTGAGTGTGCGGCCATGAGTATTTTTATTCCTTTATTTTCTTCCATTTACTCGCACTGAGCAATGATTTCATTAAGCTCTTGGTCGGTAATTTCATCCAAATCAGGGGCCATAATGATTCCCTCATCATCCCTTTTTATTTTGGTAATGCCCGGATTCTGCTGCTCCAAAAGCTGAAAAGCGCTGGCCTGTTGATTGACTTTTTTTAATAAATATCGATTTTTGGCCTCAAGATCATATTGGTTTAAGGCCTGACTAACGGTAATGGCCAGCTCAAAATTATCCCAGGGCTTGGTTAAAAACCGATAGATCTCTCCCCCATTGATGGCTTTGACGACCACTTCCAAACTGGGTTGGCCGGTTAACATTATCCTTATGGTGTCCGGAAACTTGCTTCGAACTATTTCCAAAAATTCATTCCCCGGCATAGCCGGCATATTTTGATCGGAAATGACTAGATGGATTTTTGGCCCTTTCATAATTTCAAGGGCCTCAGCCGGGATTTGGGTAGTGAAGATATTATATTTTTTAATTTTTCCCTCTTCAAGCAAGGCCCGTTTGAGGGACTTTAGAATAAAGGCCTCATCATCAACCAGTAAAATATTATAACTCCTTAAGGATTTTCTATGATTCCTCATGGCTCTTCCCTCCCTTCCGGAAGTAACAACAAAATTGCTCCATCCTTAGGATCGATAGTTGAAAACCTAACAGCCACAGCTTTCCCTGTAAAATTATGGAAAAGAGCCCCATTATATTCCTTCTGTTTATTTTGACCATCCAATATCTGTTGGATTACCAGTAATAGCCCCTCAGGTAAAAAATCGCACGCTTTGACTTTTAATAAAGGCTTTCCCACGAGTTCACAGACCCGATCATTGGCCAGGGTAACTGTGCCCCGGCTATCAAAAGCTATCACCGGCGCAGGAAGACAGTTTAGCGCTAGTTGGGACAAAGAATTTATTTTATTTTGGCTCAACAAATCCTCAGTGCGTGTGATGACATTTTCTTCCAACTCTTCATTTAGTTGGCGAAGTTCCTTATTTTGTTTACGGATTATAGTGGTGAGTCTTCGGTTTTCTTCAAAAAGACAATAATGCTCAATGGCATTTTGAATGGTTTGCTTCAGAGGCTCATTGTCCCAAGGCTTGGGAATAAATTTATAGATTTCACCCTCATTAATGGCCTCAACAATAGATTTAGTGTCGGCAAACCCGGAAAGAACCATCCTCACTGTCTGCGGATAAAGCCGGCAAACTTCTTTCAGAAAACGCACCCCATTCATATCCGGCATCCGGTAGTCGGCAATTACCAGATGAACAGGGTTTTGTTCTAAAATGGCCAGTCCTTTTTTGGCACTGTCGGCCAAGAACAATTGGTATTCTTCTTCTATGAAAAGCCGCTTCAGGGATCGAAGCACATTTTGCTCATCATCAACAAAAAGAATAGAAGGGCGGAAGCCCTCTTGGTTGAGGTCCTTAAAATCATTAATGTTCTTAATATTAAATTCGGGTCCCATTTTTGAATTGAATATATACCATTTTGGTTTATTGGATACGATCCTTATCCTTTGTTTCGGCAAAGTTATCACTACTCTTCAATTGCGTAACCGTTCAGTCCCCCTGCCTTAAGCCTTACCTTTTTAACTCCCTCTCCCTAGCTCCCTCTCCCTAGCTCCCTCTCCCTAGCTCCCTCTCCCTGCTGGGGCGAGGGTTGGGGTGAGGGGCCTGAATGATTACTCAATTGCTTGCCGGTTCGCCAAAATTCCATTGAATTGAGGATAACTTATGACCGATTATATTGATAGAGACACTAAAAGGGGGGAATACCTTAATCATGATTGAAAAAGTAAAAACCGCTGATTTAAAGGTTGGCATGTACATACATCAAATAGAGGCCTCCTGGTTTAAACACCCTTTTTTAGCCAATCATTTCATAATTCGCTCAGAAAAGGAGATTGAAAAACTCAATAAAGTCAAGATTGAATGGGTCTATGTAGATTTTGAGAAGTCG
>JAUWIR010000437.1 GCA_030605265.1 Pseudomonadota bacterium
ATTAGAGGCAGCTGATGAAGAAAGACTTGGTCATGAACTGGTGAAGGTCCGCCTATTATAAAATTTTAATGTCCCTGTTTTAAAAGAGGGAATCAAGAGGCTTGTCTTTTAATTTTTCTCTGTGTCTCTGTGCCTCCGTGGTGAGCTGAACTGTTACAAAAAAGCAAATACCCTGCAGTAAGTTATGATGAAGAATAACCTGGAAAAGCCTAAAGCAGGCTTATATATACACATTCCTTTTTGCAAAAAAAAATGTAACTATTGTTCATTTTATTCTCTCACCGCCATTAATAAAGCCCCTGAATTTATAGCTGCCCTTCAAAAGGAAATGGAAATATACCAGGATTGGTGGCCTGAGTATGATACTGTTTACTTGGGCGGTGGGACCCCCTCATTATTATCAATTAACCACCTGGCTGAACTCGCTCATAAGATTAGAAAAATATTTTCCCTTTCCTCAGATGCTGAATGGACAATTGAGGTCAACCCTGATGATATAACTCTTACATTTTTAAAGAATATTAAATCATGTGGGTTTAATCGGCTCAGCATTGGAATACAATCTATTCAAGATAACACCTTATCCTGGTTAGGCCGCAGACATAATGCGCAGCAAGCTCTACAAGCTTTCGATCTTGCCAAAAAGGCAGGCTTTCAGAATATAGGTGTTGATCTCATTTATGGGGTACCCATCTCTAAGCTTACCCTTTGGGAAAAAGAATTACAGCAAATCATCGCCCTAAAGCCCGAGCATATATCAGCCTATCAATTATCTTTTGAACCGGGAAGCATATTTTTTAAAAAGAAAAATCAAGGGCACATTCAACCTTTGAGAGAAAAAGAAGAATTTTCTTTTTTTGTCAACACTTCTCAAATTCTTCAAACTGCAGGGTATATACATTATGAAGTGTCCAACTTTAGCCGTGATCAAACAAAGAAATCCGCTCACAATCAAAAATACTGGCAACATCTTCCCTATCTTGGACTGGGCCCAGCGGCCCACTCTTTTCGTCCCTTTCGACGACATTGGAATCATCGCTCTCTTGACCAATACTGTCAGGATCTTTCTAAAAATATAGCCCCAATAAAGGGATTTGAAGAGCTAAAAATAAATGAACTTCGATTAGAGACGCTTTATTTTGGTTTTAGGACCAGCCGGGGTATCGATCTAAAAAAAATTCAAGAAAAGTTTAATCAAAATCTTATCTCTGACCCTCCGGGACTAGCTCATAGATTAATCCAAGAGAAAAAATTAATTCTATTCAATGGATATCTTGCTCCCACTACCCTCGGTTTAGCTTTGGCGGATGCGCTCCCTTTACTTTGGTAATAAAAAAATAAAATTTGTATTTAAATAAAATAATGATTGTTTTTAACTGTAGTTTGTGTTAGGTTTAACCAAACTACGTTATATTTTACATTTAATCAATAGATTACAAAAACAACTCAGCATATTATTAAGTTATTTTTCACCATATTCTAAACAAAACATCATTCTAATTTTAATGGAGGGGTACTATGGCTTTAGATCCAACAAAACATCAAGATTGGGAAATTGCCGAAGAAGCAGAAAGCCGCATGAAGACTGTCTTTGAACTTGGAGATATGCTTGGTTTAGAGAAAACAGAGCTCATCCCTATGGGGCACTATCTTGGTAAAATCGATTTCGCCGCTGTCTTACAACGCTTAAAGGACAAACCCAACGGCAAATACATAGATGTAACTGCTATTACACCAACACCACTGGGTGAGGGTAAAAGTACCACCACCATGGGTTTAGTTCAAGGGCTTGGGAAAAAGCAGAAAAAAGTTTTAGGAGCAATTCGCCAACCATCCGGAGGACCTACCTTTAATATCAAAGGAAGCGCAGCCGGGGGCGGATTGGCCCAATGTATTCCTCTAACACCTTTTTCACTGGGGTTAACAGGAGACATCGATAGAGTAACCAATGCCCATAATTTAGCAATGGTGGCTTTAACCTCCCGACTCCAGCACGAATTCAATTATGATGATGCCATGCTGACTAAAAAAAATCTTAGGCGTCTTGATATTGATCCTAAAAACGTAGAGATGCGTTGGGTGATTGATTTTTGTGCCCAGGCCTTACGAGATATTACCATTGGGCAAGGCGGCAAGATGGACGGTTTTTTGATGAAATCCGGTTTTGCTATCTCGGTAAGCTCTGAGATTATGGCCATTCTTGCTGTGGCCACAAGCTTACAAGATATGCGCGAAAGAATGGGTAAAATAGTAGTTGCTTATAGTAAAAAAGGGCAACCGGTTACTACCAAAGACTTAGAGGTTGACGGGGCAATGACTGCCTGGATGGTGCAGGCGCTTAATCCAAATTTAATGCAATCCCTTGAAGGCCAACCAGTCCTCGTTCATGCCGGACCTTTTGCTAATATTGCTATTGGTCAATCTTCAATTGTAGCTGATCAGATCGGCTTAAAGCTTTCCGATTATTTAGTTACTGAGAGCGGTTTTGGGGCGGACATCGGATTTGAAAAATTTTGGAACCTCAAATGCAGATTTAGTGGATTAAAGCCTCACTGTGCGGTAGTTGTGGCCACCATTCGTGCCCTAAAAATGCATGGCGGCGGACCTAAAGTGGTGCCTGGAAAACCTTTAGATCCTGCCTATATTTCAGAGAATGTCGGCTTGATTGAAAAGGGGTGTTCCAATTTAATCGCTCATATTGAAAATGTAAAAAAGGCCGGCATTAATCCGGTTGTTTGCATTAATGCCTTCCATACAGATACCAAAGATGAGATCGCTGCTGTCCGCAGATTGGCAGAGCAAACAGGCGCAAGAGTTGCCTTATCGGAACATTGGTTGAAAGGTGGAGATGGGGCCTTAGAATTAGCTGATGCAGTGATGGAAGCTTGTGATGATGAAAACAATTTCCACTTCCTTTATGAAGATACTACTCCTTTGAGAGAAAGAATAAAATTGATCGCAACCGAAGTATATGGTGCGAATGATGTAAGTTATACACCTAATGCCCTAGCGAAAGCTAAAAAGATAGAGAAAGATGCCGAACTTTCAAAACTTGGCACTTGCATGGTCAAAACTCATTTAAGCCTTTCCCACGATCCAACGATAAAAGGACGCCCTAAAGGGTGGACCCTTCCCATCAGAGACATCATGACTTACAGGGGGGCTGGATTTGTCGTTCCTATTTCCGGAGATATCAAATTGATGCCGGGGACTGCTTCTGATCCAGCCTACCGAAAAATTGATGTTGATACTGAAACAGGGAAAGTAAAAGGATTATTTTAATATACCTCCCAGATTAAAGTAAAAAGCCTATCTTCATGTAGTAGATAGGCTTTTTGCTTTTTGGGTCACCTAACTAATTTAAATTTAGAGAGAATTGACATTTTTTAGAAATATTGATAAATTAAAAGCATCATTTAAAGAATATATCATTGACTAAATCATTAAAAAGGCAGAAACATATTATGCAAAAACGATTTATTTTACCTTGTATATTCATTTTAATAAGCTTCTTCTTATCCCTTTCTCTATCGTATGCAGCCAAAACAAACCCTACCCCTGAAAGAAAAGAAAAAAATTTAAGCATTTCAACTACTTTAAAAGAAAAACAAGTTAAGGAACACTTTCAAAAAGGATTGGAATTTTCCCATTCTAAAAAAATTGATTCAGCTATCCAGGAATACCAAAAAGCCCTGGAATTAGATCCCAATTTTTCTATGGCTTATGTAAATCTTGGAATGAGTTATATTTTAAAAAAAGAATTTGATAAAGCAATAGATGAATTAAAAAAAGCTATCCGGAAAAATCCCAAATTAAAAATTGCCCACTTTAATCTATGGTGGGCATATCGCCAACAAAAAAAATATGACCTTGGAATTGAAGAGTTAAATAAAATTATTCAAATCGACCCGAATGATGCAAATGCTTATATCAATATAGGAGATACGTATTTATCAGATAAAAAACTGGTTTCGAAGGCTATAGACAGTTACGAAAAAGGATTGATAAGGCAACAAAAAAATATCTCTTTGCTCCAAAAATTGGGCAAAGCATATGAACTAAATAAAGAGTATACAAAGGCTATTGCCCGATTTCAAAAAGCCATCGATCTAAAAAACGACGCTCCGGTGAATTATCTTTTTTTATATATTAGCCTGAGAAAAGCCGGGAAAGACAGTGAAGCGAAAAGTTCTTTACAAAAAATACTGACTATTTTAAAAAAAGATAATCTTCCTTCAGAGACTCGAGATATAATAAAATATCTTACCGGCAATATTTCAGAAGCAAAGTTATTAGGCAGCCAAAATCCAATTATTCTTTGTCAGGCAAATTATTATATAGGAATGAATTATCTATTCGAAAAAAAATTTGAAAAAGCTGACCAATATCTTCAACAAGCGTTGAA
>JAUWIR010000256.1 GCA_030605265.1 Pseudomonadota bacterium
AAAAATTCAAAACTCCTTATGTGGCCATTTTATTAACAGGGGCATTTATGATCTTCTCCCTTTTTCTCAAATTAGATACCCTGGTGAAAACCGCCTCTACTGTTCTTATTCTTACCTTTTTATTTTCCTGCGTCTCAGTGATCATTATGCGAGAGAGCCGCTTGCAAAATTATCGTCCTTATTTCCGTTCACCTTTATATCCCTGGATACAGATAATAGGAATATTAGGGTTCAGTTTTATGATCATTGAAATGGGAAAAAAGGCCCTGGGTGCAAGCTCTTTTCTGATTGCTACGGGAATCTTTGTTTATTGGGTTTATGGTCGCATCCGCACAACAAGAGAATACGCGCTTCTCCACCTTATTCAAAGAATTACAGCCAAAGAACTTACTACTCATCTACTTGAAACCGAATTAAAAGAAATCATCAGGGAAAGAGATGATATTATTAAAGATAGATTTGATAAAATTGTGGAAAACTGTGTAGTACTTGATATTGAAAAATCCATCCCTGTAAAAGAATTTTTCTCTTTGATTGCCAAAGCCCTCTCCTCTAGGATCAATATAGAACAATCTATTCTTCTTGAGTTGCTTCTTGAAAGAGAAAAAGAAAGCAGCACTGTCATTAGTACGGGATTGGCCATACCGCACATTATTATTCCGGGAAAACTTAGCTTTGATATACTCCTGGCCCGCTGTAAAGGGGGTATTTACTTCTCTCCCACTAATTCAGAAATCCACGCTGTTTTTGCCCTTATAGGTACGAAAGATGAGAGAAATTACCATCTGCGCACCCTATCAGCAATTGCTCAAATAGTTTTAGACCCGAATTTTGAAATACAGTGGATGGCGGCTAAAAATAAAGAAGCTCTAAAAGACATCATCCTCTTGGGCAAAAGAAAGCGACAGTAAAAGTAATTCCAATTATGAAACATTTTTTAATTTTTAAGTTTACTACAGAGAACATAGAGTTTTTTTCATGTTCTTTCTGCGAACTCTGCTTCTCCGGGGTGAAAAATTATTACCTTGATTCACATTATGTCAAAGTAAAAATTGCTTTGGCAGTAGGGAACATTTGACTATTGTCTTAAATATTTATAAAATCAACTGTGTAATACATTCGTAAAAAATTAAAGGTGAAAAGTAAAAAGTTTATAATCATTTTAATCGTTTTACATTTCAGTTTTTACGAGAGTATCTCAGCCAACATTAATCTATTCAACCAAGTCTTTTTAGGGGGGGAGTTATGGATCGAGCAAAAATTGCCCGTATTCTTCAGATGGAGGAGTATGGTTCCAATATATTATTGAAAGGATGGATACGTACAAAAAGAGACTCCAAAGGGGGGTTTTCCTTTTTAGAAATAAATGACGGATCAACTATTGAAAATATTCAAGTAATAGCTAATCAAACATTGGAGAATTATCAAAAAGAAATCCTTCACTTGTCCACAGGTTGCAGTGTAGCTGTAGAAGGAGAATTAGTCTCTTCTCCCGGCAAAGGGCAAAAAAATGAAATCCGGGCCACTAAAATAAAAGTCTATGGATGGTCTGACCCAGAAGAATATCCTCTTCAAAAAAAAAGGCATTCCTTTGAATTTCTTCGCCAAATTGCTCATTTGCGCCCTCGAACCAACACCTTCGGTGCAGTAACCAGGGTCCGCAATGCTCTCAGTCAGGCAATTCATACCTTTTTTCAAAAACGCGGTTTTTACTACATTCACACCCCAATCATTACTGGCAGTGACTGTGAAGGGGCTGGAGAATTGTTCAAAGTAACTACCTTAAATTTAGGGGACCTCCCCTATGATCAAGCAGGACAAATAGACTATACACAAGATTTTTTTGGACGTGCCACCAGCCTTACAGTGAGCGGTCAATTAGAGATTGAAACCTATGCCCTTGCTCTTGGCGATGTTTATAACTTCGGGCCCACTTTCCGGGCGGAAAACTCAAACACCTCCCGTCACTTAGCTGAATTTTGGATGATTGAGCCTGAAATGGCTTTTGCTGAATTGAAAGAGGATATGGATTTAGCTGAAGATTTTCTTAAAAGTATCTTTACGCATATATTGGATCATTGCCAATCAGATATGCATTTCTTCAACCTCCGAATAGATAATACTATTATTGAAACCATAGAGCATATTATTCAATCCACCTTTGAGAGAATAACCTATACTGAGGCAGTTGAAATTTTAGAAAATTCAGGGGAAGATTTTGAATTTCCTGTTAAATGGGGTGTGGACCTTCAATCGGAACATGAGAGGTATTTAACTGAAAAAAAAATAAAAAAACCGGTTTTTGTTATTGACTATCCAAAAGAGATAAAAGCCTTCTATATGAAACTGAACGATGATGGTCGAACTGTTGGGGCTATGGATGTTTTAGTCCCCAGAGTCGGCGAAATCATTGGAGGAAGCCAACGAGAAGACAACTATGAGGCGCTTAAACAAAAAATCGCTCAAATGGGATTTTCAGAAAAAGAGTATTGGTGGTATTTAGACTTGCGCAAATACGGCTCTGTCCCCCACTCCGGGTTTGGCTTAGGATTCGAGCGGCTTGTTCAGTTTGTCACTGGTATGAATAATATCCGTGATGTCATCCCTTATCCTCGTTCACCCAAATCTGCAGAATTTTAACTTATTGAAATTAATGCATAATTTAAAAAAAAATGAAAAAAAATAGTTCTCCTATTCCTAAAGCGAATCTAAAAGCAGTAAACAAAATCGTTCAGCTTGGCTGCAAGCTCCCCTTCGGATATTACTTTGCCTCAACATGTATCCGCCTGGCCTATCTTTTTTTTGGTATCAAGTCAAAAAAAACAAGCATAAGCGGCCTGAAAATGAGCTTTCTTGAAGCAGGTAAAGGTCCATATCTTATTCTTTTACATGGTCTTGGGGGAAGCTCACTCACCTGGAGCTTTAATATAAAATATTTATCCAAAAAATTTCATATAGTTGCTCCGGATCAAATTGGTTTTGGGCGCTCAGATAAACCTCTTATTAACTATCGAATTTCCATTATGTCAGAGTATCTCCATGAATTTCTATCAGCTCGAAATATCTCCAAGGTTACTCTGTTGGGAAGTTCACTGGGGGGATGGATCGCCACCCATTTCACTCTAACCTATCCGGATATGGTGGAAAAACTGATTTTAGTTGATAGTGCCGGCTATGCTCTTGAACATTCTTTTTCATTTCGAGAAAGATCACTCCTGAACGCAGTTACTCTATACTCTACCAAGACATTTTTTCAAAATCTTTTTTTTTAATCTCATTTAGTGAATGAAGCTGAATTAAAAATCCGATTACCATTAAAACTGAATTCTAATGAACCTTATGTGATTGATCGGTTCTTAGACTCTATTGAAAAAAGGCTTGATGTTTTGGATTACCGGCTATCTGAAATCAGTATTCCTACATTAATCCTCTGGGGAAAGGAAGATAAAATTTTCTCTTTTGATCATGCTTTGCGATTTCATAAGGAAATTAAAAATTCAAAATTAGTCGCCTTTGAAAATTGTGGCCATATGCCTCAGTTGGAGAAAGCAGAAAAGTTTAATCAAGAGGTTTTACAATTTTTATAAGGCCTTTTTACCTGTCCTTCCTGTCATGACCCCCACCCTGCCAACCAAAGCTATAGATATTTGCGAACTACTAAGGGAAAAAAAAATTAAAAAGGCCGAACATGTGAAAAAATTTTGTCTGTCATGCCATCCAAAATTTTTTTACCTTTCACTTTTTACAAGCGCATTTAATATAGATTATCAATTTTTTTTTCAGCAAAAAAATTGAAATTTATATGGCAATCAGTGTATTATAACTTATAGTAACCTGATTTATAAATTCAATTAATTTGGAGGATAATGCACCAATCTTTAAAACTAAATCATTTTCAGAGGCTTTTATTTCGGCATAGGCTTATTTCATTCAGCTCAATTTGAACTTAAAAACACTCCCCAGCTCACCTTTCAAAGTTCGCCCTACCTTTTTAACCCATTGAAATAAGAACTTTGCCTTTCTTCTGATTTATTCCATTTGTTTATAAAAATTTCTTTAAGGGAGGAAGGGTATTTATGGCACGGTTTGAACATAAAGGGTTTATAAAAATTATTAACAAAATTTCTTTTCTGATTCTTTTCCTTTTTATTTCTTTTTTAATCTCTAAAAATACCTCGGCGATTGTCTGTCTGGACGAAGCTTGTGTCGGCTGTCATGTAATCGGAACAGCCATTAATATATCCCTCACTCACCCCAACCTCTTTTTGGGATGCATTACTTGCCACAGCCCTGAATGCATACCAGGTATCCATAAAAACGGTATTCGAGAACTTGATCCTCTTTTCTATAATTTTTCCGGAACAGTTGCTAATACCGGCTGCAATGTTTGCCATGGGGCCCCCCCTCAAGCAGTTTGTGTGGGAGGGTTGGTTACCGATCATTGTCTTGATCCTTCCGGGTGCAATCCAGCCATTTTTAATTGTATTACTTGCCACTCCAATTTTAATGGCACATCCGCCCATATCTATCCCAAAATACCAGGTGTGCCACCTTTTGCCCCTGTGGCCAGTATCTCCCAATGCTTCGGATGTCATAGCCTGGCCCTATTCGTTGGAAGAAGCGGAGCCCATGCCACCCATTTTCTTACTCAACTAATGGAGGCTCCCACTACCAATAGCACCGGTATAAAGATAGGATGTGGTGTTTGCCACCCTGATCTTACTGTTAATTTGGGTGCAGATCACCTGACTTGTATCCCCGGAACATCAAATGCCTGGGCCCCCGGAAAGGTACCTGTTCTCTTTGATCCCCTTTTACCGCAAATAGGCCTCGGAGATTTTTATGCACCCGGACTCATTGGAGGAACGGGAAGTTGTGTTGTTTATTGCCATAGTAATGGACTAACTCCACCAACTAACGCCTTAACAGCGCCTTTAGGCTACCCCGGCTCATTTCTGCCTTTGCCGTGGAATTTGCCCTTTCCTGTTGATCCAATAACACTGGATTGCGGATGCTGCCATGCTTTCCCTCCAATAACCCACACAACCACCAAATCAGATTGTAATCAATGTCATCCAACGCCCGTTCTTAGCACTGGCCCAACGAGCGCCTATCATATTAACGGCATTGTTGATTTGTGGAAATATTTAGCAGCCCTCGGCCCGGCTATTCCACTTATTGTGCCGAACGCCCCCTCCCCTACTCCATCCTCTTCCTTTAATTTGATGGGCAATCTCGGTCTTAACATTAGTTTCCCTTTTAATAACCCTTTTACTATAAATGAGCCATCGCTCCTTTCTTCTTTCAATCCTTTAAGTGGAGGTGTAAATCCCTTTATGCTGTCCCTCCCCTTTCAAACAATGATACCTCCTCAATCCTTTAATTTTTTGAGCGATTTCAACACCACCAATGCTTTCAATGCTTTCTCACTTCTTCCCACAAATTATTCAGGGATGCCGAATTTATTTGCCAACAGTCTCCTGAATCCAATGACTAATTTTTTTTCGACTTCTTTTCCTCCCTTTTCTAATTTATCACTAGGAGGAGGATATAATTTTTCTCTCCCAAGCACTTCATCCTGGGGCTTAAATTTTCTTAATCAACCCTTTGGTTTTTCCTTTAACAATATGTTTAATTTTCCATTTTTTTCAAACAGTTTTAACTTTGGAGGATTTCGGCAACCTTTTTTCTATTTTTAGAGAATATGCTGGAAGGAGTATATCCTCTTTCCTTATTCCTTTAAAGAAAAACTCTAAAAATTATTTTTTAATATATTATTATAATGGATTTTCAATTAGTTCTGGAAAAATTATTAGAAGCTTTTAAGAAGGACCATATTCTTTATGCCCTCATGGAAGGCTTTGCCCTTGGTTTATTCGGAATATACCGGGCAACAGTGGATCTTGATTTTCTCATCAACAGAGATGATTTAGAGAAAGTTCACAAGATTATGTCTGATTTGGGATATGAACGAGCCCATACCTCAGAAAATGTTTCACAATATCTTTCACCAATAGAAATATTAGGAGAAGTTGATTTCCTTCATGCTTTTCGTGATTTATCAAAAGCTATGCTTAATAGAGCAGAAGACAAAAATATATTTGGCGGCAAACAAAGAATAAAAGTCCTACGACCGGAAGATATAATTGGCCTTAAAGTTCAAGCTATGGTTAACGACCAGATGAGATGGAATAGTGATATTGCAGATATAGAAAAAATTATGTCACTTCATGGTAAAAAGCTCGATTGGCAAATAATTGAAGAATATTTTTCATTATTTAATTTACATAAAATTTTTGAAGAACTGAAGGAAAAGTACCATGCATCTGAATGAAAAAGAAAAAAAAGAGCTGATTCTATTTGCCCGATCTACCTCACTTAGGGAAGACTTAAGGCAGGTAACTTCCCTGCGGGCTGAATGGCTGCAAAATCAAAACCTGGAGAATATTGAAACATGGCTTACCTTTCTTAAAGGCTATAATGAATTCATTAATCATAAGCCCAAACCTTTTCGCCCTATCAGTGAAAAGATCATGAAAATATAAGGCATCCTTCATAAAGAAGGAAAAGTAGTTTACACTTATGACTTTTTATTTTTTTATTTACCATGAAGGGCATGAAGGAAAAGAAGGAATAAAAAAATCTTCATGCTCTTCATGTCCTTCATGGT
>JAUWIR010000369.1 GCA_030605265.1 Pseudomonadota bacterium
CCATAAAAATCGAACCCACCCCTAAAACCGAAATCAAAACTTTAAGAGGGGGTAATATAATAATTAATTAATGTGTTAAGAAAAAAATTTTAACGAATCCCCCCCCCCCCAAAAAATCCTTAAAATATCCAAACAAAACCAACCACAGACTACTAAAATTTCAGGTATTTTAAGATGTCAATACCCCAAGAATTTTCTGGGGCTAGTCTGGGGCTACAAATTTTAAGGTTCTAAACCAAGCCATCTTATTGATTTTATAAGAGAAACAATGGAGCGGGCAACGGGATTTGAACCCGCGACTCCAAGCTTGGGAAGCTTGTACTCTACCACTGAGTTATGCCCGCTTAGAAAGGGTATTATATAAAGGGCATAAGAGTATGTCAAATAAAATTATTCAAAGAATTTTTCATAGTATGATATAGTAAAGAGGATTAAATGATCTATGATTGAGGGAAATAATGAAGGGAAAATGTTTACTTTCTTTTGCTTTAATTTTTCTCTTTATTTTGGGGGGAGTTGGAACAGGGCTCTTTATTTCGTATCTTCATCATTTACCTCACCTTGAGTTCTTAGAAGAGTATTTCCCTCCAGTATCCACTGTGGTTTACTCTTCGGATAATAAACTCATTTGTCAGTTTTATCAACAAAAACGCCTTTTTGTTTCACTGGATCAAATTCCCAAAACCCTTATTGACACCTTTTTAGCTGTTGAGGATTCAAAGTTTTATTCACATCATGGACTCGATTACAAAGCTATTATTCGCGCTTTTTGGGTAAATTTTAAAGCCGGGAAGATCAAGGAAGGGGGCAGCACTATTACTCAGCAGCTTTCCAAGGTACTTTTTTTGACCCCAAAGAGAAATTTTGCTCGAAAAATAAAGGAGGCCATTTTAGCTCTGCAAATAGAAAAAAAATATACAAAAGATGAGATTTTAGAATTATATTTGAACCAAATTTATTTTGGAAACGGCGCCTATGGGGTAGAATCTGCAGCAAGGACGATTTTTGGAAAGACTATCCAAGAGTTGGATTTAGCCCAAACAGCGATGATTGCCGGCCTTCCTAATTCACCAAATCGATATTCACCTCAGAATAATTTTTCTTTAGCCCTCAGAAGAAGGAACCATGTTTTAAAAAGGATGGTGGGGGAGCAAGTGATTTCAGAGGAACAGTTTTTTTCTGCAGTTACCTCTCCAATGGAGATTCTTCCTAAAAAGGGAGGGGTAATCGCCCCTTATTTTAGTGAATATATCCGTCAATATCTAGAAAAAAAGTATGGGGCCAATTTGTTATATAAAGGTGGGTTGAAGGTATATACTACCTTAGATTCCAAAATGCAAGAAGCTGCTGAGGAGGCTGTTTACACAGGACTAAAAATTATTGACGAGCGAAGACAAAAAAGGGCCTACCCGGATGATGATCAAAGTCCTCAAGCAGCTTTGATAGCTATTGATCCTCAAAATGGGTTTGTTAAATGTATGGTAGGAGGAAGGGATTTTAAGTCGAGTCAATTCAACAGGGCAACTCAAGCCCAAAGGCAGCCGGGGTCTGCTATGAAACCAATAATCTATGCAGCTGCTATAGAGCAAGGATTCACTGCTGCTGATGTTATTATTGATTCCCCTTTTATTCTACCGAATAGTGATGGGAGAGGGAAAAGCTGGAAACCGGAAAATTTTAGTAAACGCTTTTATGGGCCAACTACCTTACGACAAGCCCTGGAAAAGTCCCGGAATGTGGTGACTGTAAAATTACTCAATAAAATTGGCATAGATACCGCTCTTTCCCGTGCCTTAAAAATGGGGATTAAAAGTCCCCTAGCTCCTTATCTATCATTGGCTTTAGGTTCTTCTGAGGTTACTCTTCTGGAATTAACTTCAGCCTATAGAGCTTTGGCCAACCTCGGGGTCCATATTGAACCGGTATTTGTGGAGAGGATCTTGGATCGTGAAGAAAAAATAATTGATGAACATAGTTTTTCTCGCCAACAAAGGGCCCTTTCAGCTCAGACTGCCTATATTGTAACCAATATGCTTTACGGAGTAATTCAACGAGGAACGGCCGGCTTTGCCAAAAGATTGCCCTTTCCTTTAGCAGGGAAAACAGGGACAACAGATAATTTTAAAGATGCCTGGTTTATTGGGTATAGCCCGGAACTTGTTGCCGGAGTGTGGCTTGGTATGGATAAAAACCAAAGTCTTGGCAAAGGGGAAACCGGAGGAAAAGCTGCCTGTCCAATATGGACGAGCTTTATGGGGAAAGCGCTTGAATCCTATAAAAACATACCGGAATTTCCTATTCCCTCCGGGGTCTATTTTGATTACATTGATCCTGTGACAGGCTTATTAGCTGAAGAGGATTCTCAAAATAAATTTTTAGAGGTATTCAAAGAGGGTAATGGGCCCAATAGATATAGTACATCGCAAAAATTTAACTTAGATGAGGATCACTATCTACATTTTATTGAATGAGGCTTTTTTTTCATTACCTTTGATAATTATAGAGGAAATACCGTACTGTTTGGATATTTTTCTCTGATTGTGTAATCATTTTTTCAGTTAGTTTTTGATTGTGGGCGCCCATACTGCTGTCTTGAATTAAAAGATTATAATTTTTCTGAACTTCTTCAAAAAGAAAGATATATTTATCCCACCTTAGACCTGATCCCTTTGTTTTAGAAAAAAGGTCCCTTGATTCATCAATTTGTTGTTTAATTGATTTGAGTTGTTTGGTGAAAATAGGCTTTTTGTTTTTATATTGCTGCAAAATTTCTTCTTGATGGCAATTAAGGCAATTATTTTCTGCCGGGTCAGTGAAAGTCACATGGCAATCCTGACAAGACATCTCATCTTGATAATGAGGTGAGGTGATCATTGGGGAATCAGCCAATACATTTATTCCTTTGAGTATTTGGTCCTGATATACATGACAGATATCGCAGTCATTTCTGGGGGCTATCTCATCATTATGACATGGGAAACAGAAGGTTTCCATCATAGAAATATCTTTAACCATTGCATAATCTTCATGGGCTACACGATCATGACAGATAATACAGGAGTAGCCCATTTCCATATGCATAGCATGGTTGACTCGTATCTTTTTTACAACCATTGATTTTTCCATTTGTTCATGACATCCCTTTTGTGTACAGTAGACTGGTTTTGAGGCTTTGATATCATCCTCGTCAACTCCAAAGAAAAAAGTGTAAGTATTTTCCAGCCCATAAAAAGAGGCTTTAATTGATCCCAGCAGTCCCGGTTCAACATGACACACATTACAGCTATTATTAGTATATTCCGGTTTATGCTTTGCTTTGAGCCAGGAATCATAAGCGCTTTGAATGAGATGACAAGAGGTGCAAAAGGAAGGTCGATCTAAAACATAATGATTTAATAACCAAAGGGAGAAAATAAAAAAAACCAATCCCAGGCAAATATATAAAGAGATGCGGATTTTTTTCTTTTTTAAAAATGCATATTCCATGGAAACTCCTCAAATACCTATTTAGATAAAGATGATACTGCTATGGGGGTATAATGATAACAACAGGGCGGTGTCCAAGCCAGGCCCCCGTTTTTTTGTTTTACCTGGATAAAATAGTGGTAGTCAAATTTTTTATCTGAAGGCAAATCCATGTCAACAAAAGTAATATCCGCTTCTTTTCCCTTAATACTTTTTGAACTATAGATGCATTTGGCATTTCGAATAATATCCACCTGCTCTATTTCATCAGTACCAATGATTTTGGCCAGTATCCTTGGATGGGGATTAATGCCCTGAAATTTTTCGCCCATTGAACGACCCTCTATGGTAAAATCAAGGATTATCCAATCTGTAGCCACATAATTTCTTCTATTCTCTAAGGCTTCAATAAAGGAATCATTGGTATAATCTTTCACGTACACTGCGGTTATAACCGGCGCCCCCTTAGGAATAGGGCGTTTTTGTAAGGAGTGACCGGGAGCACGCTTGTAAGGGCTTCTACCCTTTAAATAGAAGGAGAGAAAATCCTTTTTCGTTGAATATATGGAATTGGCCTTTTTGGCTTCCCAAAGGGCGTAGTTATCTGAACTGAACCAACTAACATCCCGATAAGCATAATCCGTGATACCTAAAAAATCATAATACTGGTCATCAAGAGCATATTTGAAAGCATCGACAACTAAGCCGTCCATGGCCATCCTGCCCCTTGAATCATGTTGCTCGTGGACTGTGCCCCAAAAAAGTTGGTACTTTTCTATCCCAAGGAGTGACTGATATCTTTTTTTATCTACCGGGGTAATTTGAGTTTGTATTGTCTGGTCGAATACTTTGGGCTGATCTTTACAGGGAATCAGCTCCATATGACGGGGGGCAATTTTAGGCATATTCAAAGAGGCCACACAGACACTCGGAAGTTCTAATTTTCTGGATCCGTTCTTTCTTTGATCTCCTGCAAAAGTAATCCAGACATCACCCTCCTTTTTATTGGTGCACACTGAGCTGGCGTAAATATTACGCCAGGTAGTATGGGGAAATTCAATGGGCGAGGACCAATTGCGGCCATTATAATACATGCCGTATACTTTCCAAATTTCCATTTTCTTATCATGAATGTAAAAGGGAATTTTGCCTACATAATGATGAAAGAAAAGCCACACACGTCCGCTGGAATCAATTTCTAATTGAGGCAAGTCAGCATAGATTTTCATAGTTGCCCCAAATTTTTCTTCAAAATTCTCAATAGGTGTATAGAATTTCCCGTTAACATAGCAGAGCAACCCTATTTTACGTGAATTGTATCTTCCTCTTCTTCCTTCAATGGGAACTTTAAGGTAGTTGATTTGTGTTTCCACAGCTTCATTTTTATCTATTTCAACAAATCGCTCTTCTTGATCTTCGCCAAACCCCCAGTCCTCACCAGAGATGTCCCAGGCTATCCATAGGCGGCCTTGATCATCAGCAGCCAAATCTACATGAGCAACATAATTTTTAGCATAGGAAGCTACGAGAATTTCAGGTAACAGCCTGCTATTGGTATATTGTCTTAAGATGATAGAGTGTTCTTTATTCCGAAAAGTATCCCAGGCCAAGTAAATGCTTCCATTATTGTTCCCGGCTATCGACGGTTGCCAGTCATTTCCCGGATGATTACTGATTTGGA
>JAUWIR010000057.1 GCA_030605265.1 Pseudomonadota bacterium
CTAAATTAAATCAATAGGTTATCCTCAATTTTAATAGTTGGCCACTATATCGCGCAGCACTTTGACAGCACTAATTCTGTTGAAAAGTTTACGAAAACTTTCTCGATCGTTCCCTATATTTGGGGCCTCTTCATCTGTTCGGGAATTGCTGTTGAATTATGTTGTTGCAGCAGGAAAACCAGTAGGCTTGATATTTAATTATGGAAAAAGTAAAATTGAGATCAAGCGTAAAGTTAAAGAGTTATTGTAAATGATAAAAGGATTAAAAATTATCTTGTCTATCCTGTTATCCTTTCTAAAAATAATTTAAAAAAATATGGCCATAGTTGAAGCAAAGAATTTAAGAAAGGGTTTTGGTGATCTGGTAGCCGTAGATGACATTTCCTTTCACTTGTCCCAAGGAGAGTGCCTAGGGATCTTAGGCCCCAATGGGGCAGGGAAAACCACCATCATCCGCATGATCTATGGCTTTTCCCCTATGAGCGCAGGCCGCCTTACTCTTTTTGGACTTGATATCACCAGAGACCCGCGACTCATTAAGGCTCGCCTTGGGGTCTGTCAACAGGAGAATAACCTTGATCCTGACCTCACTGTAGAACAAAATCTAAAAATCTTTGCCAGGTATTTTGATATCCCTAAAAAAGACGCTTACGCCAGAACAGAAAACCTTCTCCATTTTATCGGCCTTGATCACAGGAAAAAAGCAAAGGTTATTGATCTGTCGGGGGGGATGATGCGCCGTTTGGTTTTAGCCAGAGCACT
This sequence comes from Pseudomonadota bacterium, assembly GCA_030605265.1. Taxonomy (GTDB): domain Bacteria; phylum SZUA-182; class SZUA-182; order DTGQ01; family DTGQ01; genus JAUWIR01. The sequence continues at coordinate 763 of JAUWIR010000057.1, forward strand.
GATTAATAATCCTGAACTACTTATTCTGGATGAACCTACAACCGGACTTGACCCGCAATCCAGACATCAAGTATGGGAACGATTAGAGAACCTGAGAAATAAAGGTTTATCTATTTTACTCACCACACACTATATGGATGAAGCAGCTCGATTATGCGATCGACTCATCATTGTTGACCATGGGCGCATTTTAGTCAAAGGAAAACCATCAGACCTTATTCAAAAGTATATAGGAAACCACGTTTTGGAGATTGTTTCTCCAAGTCATGAAATAAAAAAATTGATACAATCACAAAACCTTCATTTTGAAGAACTTGAAAATCGTTTAATTATTTACGATTTGAAAAATGATTCCCTTTTTGATAGGATACGCATCCTCTCCCCGAATAGATATATTCTTCGTATGGCTACTTTAGAGGATGTTTTTTTGAAATTAACCGGTAGAAATTTAAGGGAATGAAAAACAGTTTCACACTTTTGACAATTTCTAAAAGATTCTTGAGAGTATGGCAGCGTAATCTGACTGTCTATAAAAAAACCTGGAAAGTAAGCTTCCTTCCCCCACTTTTAGAACCACTTTTTTATCTTCTGGCTTTCGGGTTTGGGTTAAGCAGTCTGGTGGGACAGGTTCCTTATCAAGGGGAAAAAATTTCTTATGTAAGTTTTATTGCCCCTGCACTTATTGCCATCAATATCATGTACAATGCTTTCTTTGAAAATACTTTCAGTTCTTTTGTAAGGATGTATTATCAAAAAACCTTTAATGCCATGATGGCCACGCCCCTTTCTCTTGAAGAAATTATCACTGGAGAAATTGTCTGGGGGGCTACTAAATCAGTTTTGGCTACAGTTGTAATGATGGCTATTATTAGTCTTTTTGGCTATATCAAGTATCCGGAAGGGCTCATAATTATTCCCTTAGCCTTTCTTGGAGGATTGGCTTTTGGTTCAATAGCTATGTTTTTCACCGGGATAGTACCGAGTATCGAGGTATTTAATTTACCTATTTTTCTTTTTATTACCCCCATGTTTCTTTTTAGCAATACTTTTTTTCCAAATGAAAACTTACCCCTTTGGGCTCAAAAATTTTCGCTTCTTTTACCCCTGACCCATTTGGTTGAACTGGTAAGATCATTTAGCTTCGGTACATTAACAATAAGCCTTCTATGGAACATTGCTTATCTTTTGATTTTTTGTTCTATTTTCTTTCCTCTAGCTGTGTATAAAATGCACAAACGACTCATAAAATAGATAAAATAATACAAACAAAACCAAAGGGAAAAATGGATTAAGATAAATGCCAATTGTGTAAAGGTACCCGTTCAAAAGTTCAAAGTTCACTTTTCAGGGTTGCTTTTGTTTCATAAGCGCTTACACCTTGATAAGTTTTTGTAAGCCTATGAATTTCCGGATTTTAAACTTGGACCCCATAGAAACCCTCAACCTCTAACCCCTAAACTTTTGAACCCTGAACTCTGAACTTTTGAACTCTGAACCCTCCTCAATCTTATTTTCCTACTTTGACAAATTCTCCCATCTCCTCGAAAGAAAAATTTAAAAATATATGATGCCCATCATAATCTAAAACCCGTATATCATTGACCGGGGCAAGATCTACTGTTACCAGGTTAAAATGATTGCCGTATAGCTGCCTGCACTTGTCAACAGATACTTCTGAAAGAATAAATTTTCTAATGCCTTTTGCCTTCAGCTTTGTGACAATTTCTTGGTTTTGAAGAGTGCCATAAGTAGTAACAATAAGTATAGGACCAGTACCGGTAAAAATTATAGCTGCTTTCATTTTGGTCCCTCCTCTTTACAATATTTCTATCATAAAACAGTATCTTTCTAACATCTATTATAGCATATCGTAAAAACAAAAATTCAAAAGATATATCTTGTTAAAAAATAAAAAAATTCGAAAAAACAATGAAATCTCTCGTCTTTTTTTTTTGGATATGATTTGATTCTTAAGGTAAATTATTATTGTATATTATAAAAATTAACATTAAAACTTTTTTCATAATGAACCATCAAATTTTCCGTCTATAAAAAAGATTCAATTAATCAAGAGAAAACACTCTACATTATTTATTTTTTCATAAAGGAATTTGTTAATATAAAGGAGTTTATTAAATGATTAGCAAGATTAAAGAATTAGAATCTTATGAAATGGTAATCTTAGGAATTTGTTCTTCCTTTGCTCTTTTAATGGCAGTTTTAATAGTATTAAACACCATAAAAATGTAATAACAAGAAATATCTTATCACAAAAACAAAAAAGGCACTTCAAATGAGTTTTTAAAATTAGACCCATTTGAAGTGCTATTTTTATTTGAATAAAGAAGGTATTTTTTTAAAACTCCAAAGTTAATCGAAAGGAGGCCCCTCCTTTTTCAACTTCACTACCAATCAATCGATATTGAAAGGAAGTCCTGATTTTAATCATAGTTATTGTCCCGGGGTCAATTCGGATGCCTGCTTCAACAAAAGCCCCAGGGCTCAATTCTTTTTCTTCAATATATTTATTATTTTCTTTTCTATATCCAATCTTATGTCCGGAAAAAAAGACCCCGCCTTCCAAGAAAGGATTCATCCCTCTAAAGTATCCTGAATAAAATCCTAAAGATGCCCCTAGATTTAAGGTGAGCATATCATAATAATCACTGCCCCCTTTAGCATATTTATTATAACTACTTCTCGGTCTGTGTTTATATCCTGAACCAAAAATCTTTGAATAGACAGTTTCCGTTATACCAAAGTAATACCCAAGCCCAAACTCAGGAACTGAAGGGAGCCCATCATCTTGAGGGTAATATGCACTGGCAAATATTTCAGCATGTCTTTCATCAAGACTTTGAGCATAGCAAACATTACCCAAGACAAATAGGAAAAGGATGACTAGAGAAACAGCAAAAACCTTCATATGCAACCTCCGAATACAGCCCAATAGTAAAAGACAATTGTTTAGTTGATCCACTATACGTCTGCGTGAAATTAGTAAATTTAAAAAAAGTTTTTACTTTCAAAGTATCTTGGATGCAAATGTCTTGCCAAAAATTTCCAACCTGTGCAATTAGATTTTTAGATTCTTTAATGTAAAAAAATACTTAGACAGGCTAACAGGATAAACATGATATAAATCCAGTTAATCAAAAAAATTTATCAGAACTGGAAGGAGGTTATATGGAATTTCTTGTCAATCCTGTTATCCTGTCTAAACACTCATGAAAAGTTTTTTTCGCCCCTGAGGATGAAAACTCTGACTTTTTCAGTAAAGACTATTTCTCAAAATGTGTTTTCATGGTAAAAAGAGATACCGATTTTGTTTAAAAATTATACATCAATAGGAAAAAATTGCATCTTTGGGCCTCTCATAATGCGCCACCACCCTACTCCATAATAGGCATCAAGAAGTATTTTTAATTCATCAACACTCGGGGCAACAGCATCAACCTCTGCAAAGGGTAATAGCTCCATTTCTCCTTTCTTACTTATTATAAAATCCGGAGTAATCAATTTATTCCTTCCAAAGCCTATTTGCCGTCTTTCAGGGTCCAATAAATTACTCCCCATGCTAAAATATTCAAAACCTTCAGGCGCTGATAATTCTATTAGGGTAGGCATTATATCTATATGGCTTCCAGCTAAATGCTCTGGAGCCGGGATATCATTCAAAACTTTTTTTCCATACAGAAGCAATGGAACAGATGAACACTCATATAAAGTCGGTTGAGAATTTAAGTATTTCCTTGACCAGTGGTCCCCGGTTATGGCAAAAAGAGGACAGGACAATTCTTGTTCCGCCCTTCGAATAAATTCAGCCAAGACCATGTCGGAATACCACAAGTGGCCAAAAACCTTAATTGGTATATCTCCATCATATTCAGTCTTGAGATTTTCCGGAATTTGCCTATATTCAAATCCCAAATCGTAAATTGGCAGATCATAGGGCGGATGATTGGAGGTAGATAAAAGCAAATTAAATGTTGGTTTATCATCATCGAGGGTTTTCAAGACAAAGTCAAAAAGCTCATTATCCTCTACTCCCCATTCATTATTTGACCACACATCCATATTGCCGCCGCCATATATATTGTCAAAGCCTTGTGCCATGCAAAAATCACCAATGCGTTGCCAACTCAAATATCCACCATAAAACAAGTTTACCTCATACCCCAATTTCTTAAATTGCGCAGCCATAGTAGTGGCAAAAGGTTTACCTGCAGATTTTTGATAATTGGTAAAAACGCCAACATCCGGTATACCCGTGACCAAGGAGGCAAAAGTAGTCATCGTTCCATTTCCTGCAGGTAAAAATGCTTTAATAAGGATGCCCTCTTTCCCTAAGCGCCGAAAATTAGGCAACAAATTAAAAGCCTTATGTTTTTCCATAAGCGGCCATGAATCAAAACTCTCCATCACTATGGCGAATATATGTCTGGGGGAAACAGTGCCGTGCCCTTTGGCGTATTTTTTCATATAGGCATCTAAATCAGGGAGTGACTTGGTTTCATGAAAGAAAAGTTTGGCTGCCTTTTGAACATCCCCCTCCGGCAAATATTCCCGAAACCCTTTTGCTGAAAAAAGTTTACAGGTATCTTTTATGGTATATCTAAGCGCAGAGTATGGATTGAGTATAAATTTATTTAAAAAAGCATTATTGGTAATGCCGGCGTCTTTGCGCTGTATGGGTCTTTTGCCTGCAGAACCCCTTATAGCAAAAAGGAAAAGTACAAGAATGATACTGGTCATGACAACCTTCAAGGGAGCATTTGCTATCTTCTGATTAATAAACCCTTCTGTTATCCAAGTATCCCGCAAAAATCTTACACCTATATAGAGTGTTATGGATATGATCAGAAAGGAAATAGTGAACAAAGTAAAAATAGGATATTCAAAACAGGTGGTCTTCAACACTGCTCCGAAGTCATCATATATTGCACCAAATATCCATTGATTAAAATTATCTTTATATTCAAGAAAAAACAGATAATTAATAGGCAGTAAAAAAAAGCTTATGAATAAAAAAATCATGGCCATGGTCTTGCGCAGACCATCACAGAAAGGATCTATAGGTACTATTCCGCAAATGATACTAAGCAGCAAAGAAGGCAAAGCAACCATAGTGGAGATTCGTGCATCAAACCGTGCACCTATGAACAGCGCCATAATCAATTCATAGAAACCTACACTATTTGCAAAGTGCCCCCAAAACCTGGTAATCATGATCACCCGAAAAACCCCCAAAAAAATTATGCCCATAAGAAGAAGTTTCATATCTTTTTGGAGTTGGGCAAAAAATCGATTCCAGCTGGGGGATATAGATGGGGATTGCTTTTTTTTATTCATGATTTGGCACTATTACCTCTTCCCTCTAATTTTATCTTTAAAAATTTTTTTTGATTTAAACTTCTTATTAAACATTTCTAATAATCGAGCGCCTTCATCCTCGGTTCGTCCTGAAATCTTGGCATACTCTGAACCTAAAAATCCGGCATCCTCGTTGGTAAGCCAGAGTCTGGAAAAATTCTTGAGACCTTCTTTAAAGCTCACCTTTTTAAATTTCATACGATTTAAATCAACAAGGGTAAAGTCATACATTTCCTTTCTTTTTTTTATTAAAATATTTCCTAATGAAAGGTCCTTATGAAAGACACCCTTTTGGTGAAGAGAATAGGCAAAAGCAGCAAACTGCTTAAAAATCAGTTTAGCTTCTTTGACTTTACGTGCTTCTCTCATAGTTAATTTATAATCAACCTTTTCACATACATAATAACTTTCCTTGAGCAATCCACAGCTTTTTTTTTCTAGATAACCAATGGGGATGGGTGTTGATATATCAAGCTCTATTAATCTCAGAGCGTTTCTATATGACCTTTTCGCTTTAGAATCACGAAAATAGGTATAAATAACTCCATTAAAAAAATGAGGTTGTTTAAATGCTTTAATCACCAAAATTTTATTGTTGTAGGTGACATTTTTTAAAACATTACGCTCTTTATGAATGATCTCAGTGGAGTTAGTAAAATAGGTTTGAATATCGCGGAACAAAGGCTCAAATGATTGATAAGTAGGATTGATAACAATTTTCACGTGGTCTCTTTATCCTCTACGTCATATTCCTTATTAGTTGCGTAAGTAAACATTTTATACAGGTTCACAGGTCTAGAGTTCATCCTATCTTTTTATAGTATAGACAGCTCTGACACTGTTCATGTTCCCTTCAGGGGAATGATTCAAATAATGTTTTTTATGTATAACTCTATATCCAAACCATTTTCTCATAATATACCGCCCAACTTTACTTCTAAACAACAGGTTTCTTCTAACGTTTTCATCAATATTAATAAAAAAGACTGCTTCAATGTCCTGTACTATTTTCAAGCCGGTATAAACAAAAAAAACTATTTTTTTCAGAGAATTCGGATATTCATAGCCGCATTTATCATCAACGAATTCATAATCATGCTCAAAATCGATCATTTTAGCAAGCATTTTTTTGATATGGGTTTTCCCTGAAGCTGCTTTGCCAACCACTGCTATCTTATTGTAAGTGCCCTTTTTCATAAACTCTTTAATTTTTTTAGCTGCTTGATATTGGGTAAAGGATTCTCTGGCGCACCGGAAAAAGGGCCTTGAGGCCCCGTCCTCTCGATAATCGTTTTCTCCTTTATATTCAATGCAATTAAAGTCGGTGAAGGTTAATAAATCATTAAAATAGTCACGGTAATCTTCCCCATGACTGCCTTCAAGATACATCACCTTTTTTGTATTGGCAGCAAGCCTGGCTAAGTCTCCATAGGTATTTTTAGGATGCCCTGTTTTAATAACAGGTAAAAAGAGGGTTACATCTTTTGGTTCTAACATGTTCCAGAAGGAGAAGAGATGAATATCATCGCAAATGAAAGTTACTTTATTGTCTGCTTGCGACTTAACGCAATACTCTTCCGCAATCTGAAACTTTGTTCGATCGTATTCTATTCCTAAGACCTCTCTTGCACCCCATTTAAGGGAAAGTAAAGACATGCTCCCAATCCCACACCCAATATCCAGGACCGAGGCATTGTGAAAATCCTGCACATCAAAAAAATGGGTTCTATTCTTAATTTCTGCTTCATGCCTGGAGTCCAGAGTAATGCTTGAGTGGTATTTTAAGGTATGACTAAGAATAAACCTTTTTGTTTTTATGAAAAACTTTAACATATTATTTTCCAGAGAACTGGTGCTTGGGTAGTCTATTTATGATATATTGTACTATAACATGAGCGGATCAACGTTGCAATTACTTGTATTAGCTCAAAAACACAATATCTTTTTATAAAAATTTGAGAATTTATTCAGCAGTCCTTCCCCTTATTTGTAAATGACGCATTAATATAATGAACACTAACGTGAAGATTTAATGAAAAATAAAATACTAAAAATTTTACTTGTTGGGACATTTCCATCGGAACAAAAAAAAATACAAAAAGGGCAATTCCTTCAAAGGACCTGTGAAAATATGCAAATTGCTTTTGAAGAATACGGACATTCAATAGATATCTTTGATTTCCGAGCTATTGAAAAAGAAAACCGTCGATTCTTCAAATGGGAATACAGATTACAAAAACGGTTGAAATATCTCCAAAAATCCTGGCTCCCGGAGAGGCTTCAAACTCTTATATTTAAACTTCCGGGAATAAAAAAAATGAATACTCTTCTTTTAAATAAAGTTATGAATAACAGTTATGATCTTGTTGTGCTGATTAAAACTGAAAAAATTAATTACCTCAATATAGATAAAATTAATCGTTATTCAAAAACCTGGTATTATTTCATTGACTGGATGATCATAGCTAATACTATCCAAGCCCATAAGTATGCAGCCAAAACAACCTGGGCTAGTGCAACACGTTCCAATGTTCTCAGTTTATTTAAACAATCCGGCAGTAAGGCTATTTTTCTTACTCAAGGGGTTGATCTTAATGATTTTTACCCTGATGATAAGGATGAAAAAATATATGACGTTGTTTTTATAGGGACTATAAGGGAAGAAAGAAAAAAATACCTTGATTTCCTTGAAAAAAATGGAATACAAGTGGAGACCTTTGGAAAAAAAGCTAAACATGAACATATTTTCGGTAAGGACTTGAGAGAGGTTAATGGAAAAGCTAAAATTATTCTGAACTTTAATACTACCATCAATAAAACAAGTTTTTCCTCAAGAGTTTTTGAGGCAATGGCTTGTGGAGCACTATTATTAACAGAGTGGTGTAAAGACCTTGAAAGTCTCTTCAAAAACAAGGAAGAGTTGGTATGGTTCTCTACTCCTCAAGAATGTCTGGATCTTAACAGATACTATTTAAAAAATCCTACAGAAAGGAAAAAAATAGCCAGGAGAGGGTTTGAAGTAATAACTCGGTCTTATACATGGAAACATGTGGTTGAAAAGATATTGAAACACATTAATAGCGATGATGATGCCTTAGGCGCTTAATTCTAAATTTCATGTTCTTAAGTATAAAATTTTTATAGATACTTTTTGGTTCCGGCTTGACCGGGTTAGGCTAATTCCATTAAAATCATTACCCTCACACGGCTAAAATCATCTACTAAAAGGCGAAGAAATGAATTACTTTAAACATTTTATCTGTACACGATTTAATTATGGATGGCTTGATAATGATAGGTTAGATAAATCAGGTATTCATGTAAATACTATGGATTGGTTGTATAGTCGGTGTGAATTATTCGAAAAATATTGCCTTAAATCAGTATTGGAGCAGACAAATCAAAACTTCACCTGGCTTCTCTCCTTTGATCAAAGAACACCAAAAGATGTTATTGATCGATATAAAGGTCTTGATAATATCACTATTATTCATGAACCCATTCCGGATCATTTAAATAAGATAGATGTACAGGAAAAATTCATCATTACTTCACGGATAGATAATGATGACTGCTACAATATACATTTTGTCGATTTCATTCAAAAACAATTTAATGGGACTTCAAAATTAATAGATACGCAAGGTATTCAATATGTTGAAGCAAGTGGTACCTTTTATACTTCCGGACGAAAGCGCCCAAACTGCCCTTTTCTTTCATTAATTGAGGAGAGAAGGGATAGTATCAAATCAGTCCTCTATACGAAACATCATCTTATGCCAAAATTCTATAAAGTAAAGATGGTAAAAAAAGTACTTTGGTGTCAAATAATTCACCAAAGCAATTTAAAAAATGACATACGAGGAAAGCCACTTAGCAAAAGGAAAATAAAAAAGATATCTCAAGGGTTTATCTTTCCTTTACCTTTAACAGAAGACAATTAATGAGGCCTAAATAAAATAAACCTATCGAAAAATGTCGCTAAATTTAATATCTTCTGCTGCCAATACTAAAGCCAGGGGAGGAAATTTCCTGGTTCGTTTTATTATTTCTTCATAGTAAGCTGCATAATCTTCTGTGGATTCTTCGGGTTCAGGCGGTCTCATACCTAAAAATACTAAATCTGCGCCCTCTGAAAAACGCTTAATCGTAGTTGAAATTATTTCCTCCTTAGGGTTCCCTACTAATACTTTAATAGTAGCTGACAATCTTCCTTCAGCAAAAAATTTTCGTAAATTCTCATAAGCATGCTCACGATCTTCCTCGCTTGAAACTATAGTTTTTAGGATCAATTCCGATTTTTTCCATTCAGGGCTTGTTTGCAGCATATACCCTAAAGCCAACATTAAGCCGGCATTCTGTCTTTTCCCCCCCCACCACACGTGAATCTGCTTGGTTGTGGTTTTCTTCTTTTCCGATACTTTTCCCTCTCGCACAACAACTACATTTCTCTTAGACTGATAAATTAAACGAAGAAGCTCGGTAAACTTAATAAAATTTTCTCTTTTCTCAGTTTCTCCCAGTAAAAAAATATTGGGCTCCAAAGGACCTAATCCATAAGATCTAATTAATTCTTTGGCGCCTGAAATAACACTCTCTGCCATATTTATTTCTACCAGCGCCGGGATGTGGCGTTTTCTTAAAAATTCCTTTATTGTTTTTTTAATATTCTCCGCCCGCTCTTCAACAACACTTTGCTTGGGAATGATAGAAGTTACCGTTAAAAATCCCTGGCCGTGGGTCAAAGCATCAGCCAGCTGAATCAAATATAAGCGTTGAGTGGGAGCGCCGCTTAAGACAAAAATATTCGGCCGCCAGGAGCGAGCATCAGGTTCAGACTTATCAAGGCGATAAATGGAATACCGGGCCAGAAACATCAAGATACTCCGTCGTAAATCCGGCCAGCGAGGATTTAAGCCCCTTTTGGTCATCACATAGTAAAAGGCTGAGATAATAAAGGCGGCAATAATAGTTGCTCCGGGATTTATCATAAACATAGATGCTAAACAAAAAGAGGTGCCAATAAGCGACAAGGACCAGGGAGTTCGAAAGGTTGGCCGCCAGGAAGGATTTCCTATTAAGCCTTCCACCCCGGCAATAAGATTCAAGACACCATAGGATGTGAGAAAAAACATGGAAAGGACCGGGGCTATAGCGTTTAAATCTCCAAGAAGGACACCCGCTATGGCGATAAAAAAGGTAACCCCGGTAGCAATCCTTGGCGTATCGGAAGGTCCAAACCCTTTCCCTACAAAATGTGGAACAACTCGGTCCCTGGCTAGGGCCTGCAAAGTTCGTGGTGCGCCTAAAAGAGCGCCTAGAGCGCTTGATAGGGTTGCCCCCCAAATCCCCAAAGTTACCAAATAGCCCACCTTGGCAACATCTCTCATGATCATGGCATTTGTTTGAAGAATCTGCCCGGGCACAAAAGAAGCTAAAAATATTGGAATAACCAAATAAACTATATACCCGGTGATAACAGCCGCTAAAGTTCCAAGAGGCAGAGATTTGGCAGGGTTTTTTAAGTCCCCCGACATGGAGATCCCTCTGCCTCTATTCCGGTTACTGCAGGAAAAAAGATAGCAAATACTCCCCAAAAAGGTGCACGGACAGCGGGAACCGCAGGGATTATAAACCCTCCTGCAGGAATGCTTCCCCCAAAAAAAGAAAAAAGAGAAAGAATGATGAGCAAAAAGATAAACATTTGTGCCTTGAGAGCTAAATCAGCAGAAATGTAAGCAAGCACAGTTAATACAAATAAACTCGACACACAGATGGTGGTAAAGGAAAGTTGAGGGAACAGATTATTAACAGACTCGGCAAAGCCGGCAATATAAAAAGAAACCCCCACTGCTTGAGCGAAAAACAAGGGCACGCCAACTGCAGCGCCTGCTTCAACTCCAAAAGACCTGGAAATCATATAGTATGCCCCACCGCCTTTTACCTTCATATTAGTGGCGGTAGCTGAAATTGAAAGCCCGGTCAAGAAAGTGATGCTGGTGGCTATGGTCACGATTAAAAGTGTTCCTGATAATCCGACATTTCCCAAAACCCATCCTAAACGCAAGTACATAATAACGCCAAATATTGTCAGGATACTTGGCAGATATACCCCTTTGAAAGTACCAAACCCCTTCGGTACCTCCTCTTTTTTATTTGCAGTAATTTGTAAAGTTTCTTTCACCTTGTTTTCCATTTATGCCTACCTTTTCGCCAGATGCTATATTTTTCCTTAATCTCATAAAAAATTTTACCCAGTATAAAGATACTTATTTCTTTTGACAATAAAAAAAGTATCATCTTTCGCTCTTTCTTTAATAAAAACAATATAAACAAGACCTTCCCAAGAGATCATTATTCATTTTCATGAGGCCCCCTAAAATATACATTTTTCTTTTTCAACAATTCCGATGAAGTGTAAACGCGCTCCACTCGATAATACTTATAGAAATAAATGTGCAAACATCGGAGGGAAAAGACTGTGAAAATAGTAAATCGATTTAC
>JAUWIR010000224.1 GCA_030605265.1 Pseudomonadota bacterium
TCAATAAAACCGGATGGCTGCACACCCATATTATTCAAGCCCCTTTATCATCAGAGCGCTTTACTGCGGGAGTTGTTGCGGCAATGCAAAAAAAGAGGATATTAGGCGTAACCAGCCGCTATGTGGTACTATTGGATAAGGGCAAATGATGAAAAGCAAATGATAAGGGAAGATGGATAAAACCTTATAAACTACTCAACTTGCCCTATTTCCTTGTCGGTAAGCTATATGATTATATTGAGCTACTTATTAATTAGTGATAGGTACTTGCGCACAATATACTCATATTATTCAGGCTCCTTTATCATCTGAGCACTTTACTGCAGAAGCAAAGAATGGGGAAAGATTTAAATCCCCATATTCCCACAATTCTTATCAGTTTACAACTTGACGCTTCCATATTTTTACTATATGTTATTTCTAAAAGTTAAAAATAAACCATACAGATAAGTACAAATTATAATAAAAGAAGGAAGATTAATGGTACTGCCAAAAAAAAATAAAAAATATATCGCTATAGCGATTACCTTAAGTGGCCTGATAATGAAGATGGGAGATTATTGATGGGGTTGCCTATGCTATGAGCCCAGCCCCCTCAATGCGGCATCAAAAGATACTTGGAGCTTTATTTTACCAGTTTTATGATTATTTAAAGGACAAGCATGGTGAAGCTTATTGCGCCCCTTTTGATTTAAGGCTTCCTGATGGAGACGAAAAAGAGAAGAATATCCAAACAGTAGTTGAACCAAGGCTTTCGATAAAACTGCACCCAGCACCAATAAAAAAGAAACTGCTTCATTAAAGAGCCAAGTTTTTTTAAATTGAAACAAAAATAATAATAATGAAGAAAAAAAATATTTCAGCGAGCTTAATAATTAAAATACTTTTATGTTTAGTTATTCTCTTATCTATGGCTGAATATGATCAATCAAATACTCTGGCCCAGAATCAATCTAGTCTAAATAAATCTAATATACAAAGGTTTCATCCTCTGACATCTGATAGTGCTTTAAAGAAAACTAATGGGGCATCACTCAAAGCTGTCTCCCTTAAAGTGTTACAGAAAGAGCTTAAAATATGCAGAGAAAAAGGAACTTACCCCAAAGAGCTCCTTCACTTGTCAGGACTTACTAAAATTATGGGTTACGTAATTGATAAACATAATAAAGATGTCATTCTTATTGGTGAGTCAAATTTAAATTCTCCTCCTCTTTATCTGGAAGATTTTGTCATTGCTCTCAGATATGCTTGGCTTAAATATGCTGAGCAAAAAGGCAATACGAAATACTATACCCCCCCTGGATGTTCTATTGATCCGGACCCTAAAGTATTTCAAAAACTTCAGATTTTTGGACAACAAATTTTTAATACTTTTTCTCCAGATAAAATTAAAAAGGGGATCAACGAATGGGAAAAAATTTGTCAATCACCTCAGAAAGTGCAAGTCTTTGGCATTCCCTTTAACACACATTTCGCTAAGGTAATGGTTACAGCCGATTACGATATGAAATCCTTAGTGGACGGCACTGTTTCCCTTAATATCAAAGGGTTCACAAGTCTTACAGAAATAGTCTTAGAAAAAATAAAAGCTGATTTATTATCAAAAAAAACTAATTCCGATCCTTTTTCCAGTATGAATCGTTTTTGGTTTCATCCAGGAGAGAATCTTTTTGAGGAAGATCAAGAAGTAGTTATAGTTAAGAACTCCCCAGTAATTTTACTTACTGAAGAAGAATCTCTTAACAAAAATGGAGCGTTTTCCGGAAAGGGCCGCCCTAATAATCTTGCACGGCAATTTGCTGAAAAATTTACAGCTAAATACAATGAAATAGCCCAAGAACGTCCTATTTATACTGAGCTTGAAAATCTTTTCTGTTTTGTAGCCTTGGCACAAATCATTAAGTTTAAATCTTTACCTTCTAAAGTTGGTCTAGATTTAGAATATTTTCTGGAACATTATCCGATTCCAAAAACACAGGTTTCCTCACAATTACCCGGACGGTCATCTGTTAATGAATTTAAGCATTGTCAAGATCTTAAATGTAATCAACAACTTTATCTGTGGCTTCCGACCTGTGGCGGAGTATCAATGAACATTCAAGTGGCTCAGGAGCAGTTTAAAAAAGACCCTTCCAAAGGTTTAACTTCCTTAAGGACAATTGTATTAAGCTCAAGATACTCAAATAAATCACTTTCTTGGGACATTGGGGAAAATTTTAAATTATATTGTCAAATTTTACACCATATAAATCAGGAGAAGAATAAAAATGTTTATTCTAGTTCTATTGTAGACAAAAATATAAACAAAGAGCAGGCAAATATTTTAACAATCCAAAAACAAGGAAATAAAAGCAATGTATTAATGAAAACTAAAAATGGACCTGAGCTGTGGGTATTTAAAGCTAATGAACTCATAGAATGTATAAAAAATGAAACGGCAATCAAAAGCCTTGAGAAGAATATAAGAAAATTAATTCAAAACAGGAGTGATAATAAAGTCTGTTTTCTTCACGCAAGTTCATTTAAACCAAATAGCGACCAGGAAATCATAATTCAGGCCGGTAATCAAAAGATAGAAGTTAAACAATCTGAATTAAATAACCTTCTGAGTGGCCACCCAAATACCCCTACCTTAGATACGCTGTTTAATGAGCTTAAAAAACAGAATAAAACAAATGTGATCATTTATCGGGATCCCTTTCATAAAGGCCAGGCCGGTAATAATGATACTATTAATGGCTATTATCATAAGGACCTCAATCATGTAAATCCACGAGTATTACTACTCGCATTAAGAGAACGTTATGAGACTACCCATAGATTTTATCTTGATGATGAGATGGATTTGGGGTATACCAACTTCAACAATTTACCTATTGTAAAAAATAACAAGGATATTGCTGCATATATTTCTTATAAAGAAAGACCTGAGAAAGATGGTTATAGCCTAAAAAATAATATAGGGCCTATTTTAGAAAAAGCAGAGATTCAAGTAATGAAAGAAATCAGGCAAGTTAATAATCCTTTTATCCTGATCATATCCGACCATGAGGGGGGATCATTTGGAAACTATGTGGATAAGCATATAAAGGCAGAAAGTCTACAAGGCAAATATGTAATTTTATTTTCTTGTTATCATGCTATAGATGAAGCTTTCATCTATAGCATGATACAAGAAGGCGGAGCAAAAGCTATCCTATATTACCCAGAGAATATAAATCCTCAAGCCCTTGAAAAAGTGTTTTTACAGTTAAAAAACATTTTGAAAAAACCAGAAAAAGGGGCAAACAAAGTGGATGATTTATTAGCAGAGAGTATTAAAGAAGCATTATCAAAAAAAGGGCCTCCGGATGAAATTATCAAGATATATCGTCTGATAATTCTGGGTGAAATGAACCAAGGGTATACTAACTTAAAAAATTTACCTGAAGTAAAAAGCACTAAAGATATTGCTGCTTATATAAATGATAAAAAAACTTCCTTCATAAAAGATTACGAAGTTATAAAGGGGATAGAGACAATTTTAAAAAATAATGGCATTCAAGTGATCAAAAATAATGCTAAACCGGTTGAAGCTTCCAATATCGTTATTATTACGGGACATAAAGAACAAGCATTCTACGATTATATAGAAAAACTTATAAAAGAGGGTAGTCTAACAGGAAAATACGTGGTCTTGTTTTCCTGTTATCAGCCCGGAGATGAAGCTTTTAACAGTCGTCGTATCATCCAAGAGGGGGGAGCAAAAGCTACCCTATTTTATCCCGGAAAAATAAATCCTCAGGCAGTTCAAGAAGTTCTTAAACAATTGAGCGATGATCTCAAAAAAGGGGAAATATTGGAAGAAAATCTGCATGATCTTCTAAACAAAAGTGTAGATCAAGTTTTAGAGCAAATCGATAATCCCGAATTTAAGCTTGAAATTGAAAAGATGCGTGAAGGTATAATTCAAATTTCCTCACTGGCACTAAAAACCAGTTTGGGATAGATCTTGGCAATAACTATAAGAAGGAAATACTCTAAAGATGAGGTGGTTATGAATGATAATAATCGTAATTCAATACCAATGATGGAAATCCTTCTAACCCAAGGTGACGCAGTGAATACTGATTTACTTGTTTCACCTTTGAAGCGTGATCTTGGTACAAAGGCAGATATTGAAGACAGCAATTTCCGCTTTAGGATAGGCAGACGACCGTTGGTTTACAATTTACGTAATCTTTATCAAGCAAGTGGACGTAGTTTACCTAATAGTTTAGAGATTTTTATAAGCTATGACATCTGGCTGTTAACCCATGCTGTAAGTATAATTAAGGAAAGAGGTTTTAAAAAAGTTCAGCAATTCGGCTATCAGGTATGTTTCCCGAAAGACCCTAAGGTAACAGTTATTGATGTTCTACCACAAACCCAATTCATAACGAAAATAGGAACATCATTTAAAAGCGAAACAGACATAAAAATTAATGGGCAGGCAGCGATCACCAATGACCTAATCAATTTATTGGAAAAAGTTATACCCCTTTCCTTTGGTGGGAAATTAACTTGCTCCAATCATGCAAATATTGTCGCTCGCCTATCTTTTTCAACTATAAGTTCTGTGGTTCAAGCTGCCGGCGTTGGAGATAACGAGAGCGAGTGGATATTTATCAAGGATGAGAAGCCTCTTTTAGGTGATCAGATCATGACACAAATTATCCTTACACCCAAATACCTGGAAAGGTTTAATTTTAAGGCGAGGATTTTTGCTACCATTTCAACCTTTAATTTTTTGCCGGTCAGATTAAAAAGCAAATGGGTTAAATTAGAATGCAACCTTAAAAACTGAACATAACTTTATCACATATTATTTTACTATTAAAATTTGAAGGGGCTTAATAAGGCGATTACTCTAAAGGAGAAATCCCAATGGCTGAGATTACTGGTAAAACTATTTATATTTTTGGGGCTGGGGCATCTCGGCATACAGGTGCCCCCTTATTAGGAGATTTCTTAGTGACCTCCAGGCTTTTATTAGAGCAAGAAAAAGAACCGCCGGATGAAAAATCAAAGCCCTTTATGAATGTATTTCAATGGATCGATCGCTTGAGAAGCTCGACCTACTATGTAGATTTTGATCTTGATAATCTTGAACATATATTTTCTCTTGCAGAAATGAAAAAGCAACTGGGATCTGCTGAAGGAAAGACGCTTTTCTCACATCTTCAGTATATTGTTATGCAAACACTTGACAATAACTGTAAGCTTAAGTGGAATGAGCAGAAAAAAAATTTTGATCCTGATAATATATATTCTAATTTTGTAAAAAAACTTGAGGAATTGAATAGCACAAGACGAAAACAAGCCCCTGATGGAAACAATTTCAAGAATGACGTAATGATAACCTTTAACTATGATGTTATGCTTGATAATGCTTTATATATGAACAAAAAATTGAAATATAATTATTGTTTTAATTCTAAGCCAAATTCTGATGAATTCAGCATTCTCAAACTCCACGGCTCTACCAACTGGGCTGCTTGTTTTTCAAATAACTGTAAGGGCAAACAGGGCCTTATTCACGAGTTAGATCCCATCCCGAGTAGAATACCACCAATAGTGAGGGATAAAGAAAAAGTCCCTTTTAATATGGTTACTTGCATAGAGAATAAAAAATGTGAATCATGTGGAAATAGTCTTAATCCTGTAGTCATCCCTCCAACCTGGTCTAAGACAATAAGTGGAACAGTTCTACCTAAAATATGGAATTCAGCGGTTGAAGAAATTGAAGATGCCTTCCAGGTTATTATCATTGGATATTCATTGCCGCCTACAGATACTTTTTTCCAATATCTTATGACCTTAGGATTGACCTCAAATCCAAATCTGCATCGCGTGGTGATTGTCAATAATGATACATCAGATGATTTTAAAAATAGATATGAAAATGTATTTTCCAGGAGTCTAAAAAATCGTGGTCGTTTGATATTTCTTGAAGGAAAATTTGAAGACTTTGTTGAGAAAGATATGCCAAATATTGGGAAAAAAATTGAATTGAAGGGTTATAAACCCTTTGTGCCATAAGACCTCTATTATCAATTATTTATCCTAAAATTATTAAAAAATATCTTTAAACTTGATCGTCAGAAAAAAGTTGAATAGTATGCCCATGCCCATTGTTAATTAAAAATTTTTTACTCCATTCTATATATTTCTTATCTATATATTTATGATTATTATGTGACACTATTTGTAAAAGTGTAGTTGCTTCTACCCATTTATTTGCAATAAGATAAAGCTCACTTAAATAATAATAGAAATCATAATGATGCTTTTTCAAAATAAGGAGAAATAAGAGATAGGATTCCAAGGGCTCTATTTCAGCTGAATCCCTCTCTCCTCTTTCAATATATAATTGAGCTAAATAGGTAGTAAGAGCCAAAGTTTTTAATTTTTCTTCTTTCCATATTTGCTCTAATCTGGCGATTCTCCTTTCCTTATCTTTTATTCTCTTGGCAATATTAACTATTCTGTTGCCAACTTCAGGGGATTTATCCATTGCAAAAGCTTGCCCCAATACATTGTTTAAAATATACTCTAATATTTTGTCATTGTCTGCATTATCAACGCTGCATACTTCAGGGAAGAACCAATTCATTAAGAATAATTTGGCTTCATCTAATATCAATTTTTTATTCTCTTTATCTTGTTGCTCTTTTTTTTCCTCATCCAACTGATATTGTTTATATATTTTTTGTATTCCTTTTTTTTGTTTTTTTATTTTTTTATCAACCCTATCCAATTCTTTATTATACTTCATGACCCATTTATCTAAACTTTTAGTGTGCATGGCAGACTTAGTTGATTTTAGTAATATTTTTTTTAAATTTTTAAATTTTAATAATTGTTTTATTTTAATATTCTTCGATGGGGATTCCATGCTGTCTGGGGCACATTTGTAATAATCATCTAAACTTTTGTGAAATGCTTTTAATACCAGGTAAACATCAGCAGTATTTTCCGACCGCAACTCCCATTTTTGAATAGTATTAAACACCTTCTTATGTTTATTATTAATAAAATAATAATTAGCTAAATATTCATAAAATGTATCTGATTTTGGATATTTTGTACTCAGGTGCTTAAGGCCATTTCTTATTTTTTTTGATGAAAAATAGTATCCTATTTAAATTTTGTGGTGAGCTAAAAAATTATCAAAGTAATACAAATGATTTAGTTGATATAATTTGAGTGTTAACTTTTTTCGTTGAATTGATAACCAAATTCCTCAGATTAGTTAAA
>JAUWIR010000505.1 GCA_030605265.1 Pseudomonadota bacterium
CAAATGCCGATTCCTGTATTAGATTACTACCATTTACCGATAATGCCAAGGTTAGCTTTTTCGGTAAATATGAAAATAAGCCTATTAAAAAAGTGTCAACTACTTTTATGTGAATATGAAAGATGCCGATTTTTGAATGGATTAAGAGGCATCCTTAATATAAAGAAAAAAAAGTAGCTGACACTTATATTTCTTTTTATTTTTCCACCATGAAGGACATGAAGAAATTAATAAAATCTTCATGCTCTTCATGTCCTCATGGTGAAATAAAAAAACTGAGAAATGAAGGATGCCAAAGGAAGCAATTCAAGGATATATCAAAGCACTCCAGGAAGATGGACTTCCTGTCCCAGAAGAAAAATTTGAAACTATGGTGATAGCGGTATGAGCAAACTTCCAAGAATGTCAGGAGAGGAATATATTAATGCCTTATTAAAAGCAAACTTTTTCAAAAGACAAGAAGGAAGTCACACCATAATGCGTAGAGATGATCCATTTTCCCAGCTCGTAGTGCCAAATCATAAAGAATTAGACAGCGGTACATTACGCTCTATTATCCGTCAAAACGGCCTTTTGGTTGATGAGTTTATAAATCTACTCTGAGTGCTCAAGTTGCATCACTATTTAGTTTAGTTGTATTACTTTTTCTTTTCTTGAGCCAGAGCTTTTGTTCCATATAATTTTAACAAATCATTAATATCAGTAGTTTTTAAATCAATGCCCCCCTTATTTCCCTGGGGAAGAAAAATAATCTTTTTGTTTTTAAGAACTTCCCACATCTTTAGCTGTAATTTAACCTCCCCGCCCTTGCTGGCCAGCGCTTTATTCATTTCGATTATAGCTTTCGATTCATTTTCACCCTCTTTTTTAATGGCCTCGGCTATATTTACCTTAGAGTTGTAATAGGCATCAGCATCCAATCTTGCTTCCTTAAGTTTCCCTTCCCATTCTTGTTGAATCTGGTTTACCCTGGCCTGAGCCTCTTGCAGCCATTCATTATTCTTTTCTTCCTGGGCGGCTTTAGCTTTAATCCATCTTTCCCTCTCTACCTCGGCGATCTTTTTATCCTCTATGGCCTGCCGGTACTTTGCGTCGACAAATTGGAATGTCCCTGTAGAGACCCTTTCCACAATAATGCCGTATTCGCTAAGCTCTTTATTTAAAATTGTTTTTACTTCCTCAGCCTTCCCCTCTTTTATTTTGGCAACATAGAATTCCTCTGTAGTTAATTCGCCGAATTTATCACGCGGTCTTGAACGGCCAATAGTTCTTAAGATCAGGTCCCTTAATGCATCATTAGAGACGGCTACATTTTTTAAAATATGAACAACCTTCTGAGGATCTATCCTGTACTGTATGATCAGATCAAGGCGCAGTTCATTTCCTCCTTGGGTACGAAAAGTCAAATCATCCTTGACCCTCCGATCTCCTTTTAAGACATCCGCTACCATGACTATCTTTTGTAAACTCATATCATAGGTGAACCAATCATTAATCAAGGGCAAGAAAAAATATGTCGCCCCCGGGGCATATATCTTATCCTCAACTCCCGATTTGGCAAAGATGCCTATCTTCCGCAGTCGGATGCCCACCTCAGTTGTTCCGGTAGAATGCGGAACACACCCTGTGCCTATAAAGCATATAAAAATCAGGCTTACTACCCAAAGACCAATTAGTTTATTTTTTATCTTCATTTTCATTATCTCCCTGAAGGACTTTATTTAGTTATCATTTTTTTAAATTAAACAGACTCATTAAATAGTCGTGATCCAAGATATTCTCTTCCCTGGTGGTAATAATTAAATCAATGCCTCGAAAGGCCTCTGCCTGTTCTAAAGCTACACGGATTTCAGACCCGACAGTCATATAAGCGTCATTGTTCAGCTTTTCCTTATAAGCCTGGGCCAGAGCAACCTCCTTATCTCCATCAGAATATTTTATTCTCCGGTAACGCTCAATGTCCGCCTCTTTTTCTATTTTAAAAGCCGCCCCTTCCCTTAATTTAACATCTTTATTCGCTTCCCCCTTTTTCTTCATCTTTTCATATTCCGCCTTTTCCTTTTGAGCAGCAGTCTTGGCAATATTGGTTAATTTTAATTGATCCTCTAATTTCATCCCTTTTAGTTGGTCGTCGTATTGGGGGGAATATTTAATGTAGCGCACCAGTGTCTCTTTAATTTCAATCCCTTTCGGCTGTAATTCCTCATTAAGAAGTTCCTTTAATTCTCTGGATTTGGCATACCGTAATGGGGAATCGTAAAATTGCTCTGAAGCAAATTCCCCAAGGACCTTTTTGATAAAGGGCTCAGCCTTGGGGATTATGCCGTTATCCCAAATAAGGTCTATAGGTCCTAAGGTGGAAAGCGCCAAATAGGGATTATTAATTCTAAAAAGGATCGATACATCGGCATATACATAAAAGCCGTCACTGGTTTCAATCCTTACAGCAGGCTCCCTGCGAATCTCAGTTCTTAAATAGGGATATCTGTTCCGCTCATTTGTAATATCCAACAATAGCAGACCTCTGGGAAGCTTATGCATTATTTCAAAACCAAGGGCGCCAGCAGATGAAGTCCGGGAGCATAAGCTTCTTTATGAATCCCCCTTTTCCCCAAAATAGGCACCTTTACCTCCTTAATTCCCCATTCATAGGGCTTAATATATACAGTAAGGCTGTTATAACCAATCCATACAAAAAGAAAAGCCAGTATTATAAAAATGACATACTTACCTTTTTCAGTAATAAATTTTTCAAACATCTCATTAAGATGTTGACCATCTCCTTTTTGATTTCTTTGACCAACCGGATATAAAGGCATTTTCCCCTCCTCTTAAAATTTTAAAAATGTCCGCCACTAAAAATTAACATATAATAAATAGCCGCTGCTATTCGATAAAAAAATTTTCTCTATTAATAGCTATTAATAGCATAATTAAAAATTTATATAAACACCTTTCAGCAATAATTGTTTCTTAAAATAGACAAGCCATTGAAATATAGAGGAAATATTACGAATAATATATAGGAACAAATTTTATTTGCTCCCATCATCTTTAGTTTTTCCTCCACAATTATAAAAATTTTCTCTTATTTGCAATACTTTTCATACATTGCAAAATTTTCAATACAGAGGATCTATTATTCTATCATCAAGGACACTATTAAATATATTAAATTAATTAAAATAACCTAGCAATACATTTAAAATTATTACCTTAGCGTCGTTAGATTGGCACCTAATTTGCTTTTCATATAACCACCTTATAATTTTCTATAAGAAATTGATCTCTCACTGTTGCTATCTTCAATCTAAAGATTTCCTTACACCTTGCAGCCTCCTTGGGCAAACCTCATTTTTCTTCCCTGATGAAATATAACTTTCAGGCACAATGGTAGGGCAGGTGTAAGGAAAAAAAATTTTAATAGGAGGTGATGCATTATCTATCTAAAGGTTGTAAATTTAATCACCAGCTACAATTTCCCCATCCCAAATTTTATCTGTTACTAAAGGAAGCCTAAAAATTTGCGGATACATTTATGTGAAGGTTTTTGAAGGAGTTTTATTTTGAAGGAGTTTTATAATAAAGGAGATTCATAATGAAAGTAATAAAAAAAATTGTATTAAGTATTAGCTTTCTGATTTTATTTTTTTCAATCGGACTTACTAGTGCCCATGCACAATTCCTCTATCCCTTTTATGGATATGGGTATGGGTATGCCTACGTTCCCTACGTTCCTTTATATGCAAATACTTTTAGCTATGCAGGCCCGCCCACTGATACCGCAGCGCCACAATACCGTTCTGCTCAAGCTTTGCTAACCACTCTGGCCCTTTTGGGGGTGTTA
>JAUWIR010000223.1 GCA_030605265.1 Pseudomonadota bacterium
AAGCTCTCCTTTCCCTTATCAATTGGGGTGAAATATATTATATTGTTAAGCGTAGGTTTGGGGATAACCATCTTCAAGACGTTCTTCAGCATATTGAACAACTCCCCATTAAATGTATCCCGGTTGAGGAAGCAACTGTCAGAGATGCGAGTGAGTTAAAGGCTCAATATCCTATATCCTATGCCGATGCCTTCTGTGCTGCCGTTGCCCAAAAACATAAAGCTACAATAGTTACTGGTAATCCTGAATTCAAAATTATTGAAAAAATGATCCCAATTTTATGGACAGACAAAGATCTTAGCCAACTCGATGGATTATAATTACCGGATATTGAAATACCCGCTTGTGTCATTAATTGATCCTTACCTAGCCTCAACCAAGACAAGGCAAATAGTTTGAAAGAGGTGGTGAGTAAAAAAAAATTATGATGGCTGCTCTATCAAAAGTAGGGATTTTTTCCAGGGGTTTCCGGGATGTTGGTCCGTGAGTAAAAATAATTGCTATTCTATCAATTTTTGGGTTGACAATATCTGATTATATTATATCATACCAAATTAATAGAGACGCATATTAATCTATCATTTATATTCCTATATATTCCTATTTTTTATATGGATTTTTATCATTTAACCTAATTCAACGGAGGAGGGGGATTTATGAAAAAAATTTGTATTTCAATTATGGCCTGTATGATTATTGCGGGCATGGTAAGTGTTGCTGCGGCGAATACCGTCAGAGAAGATTGCGGATGCGGACTTGGCGGTATGGCGATTGGTGAGAAGGAAGGCGTTGTATGGAAGCTTGTCGGCACATTTTTAAACGGTCTTTGCGCCAATCAGACATTTGGTATGTCAAGCGGCACTCTGGATTGCGGCAGAGATCCGATCATAGCAAAATATGAGAAAATGAATGTTTTTGTCGCCGACAACATGGATGTACTGGCCGTGGATATTGCAAGGGGAGAAGGTAAGTCGCTTGAGGCTCTTGCAGAGATCGCAGAAGTGCCAAGGGAAAAACAGCCCCTGTTGTTTACCGCCATGCAGAATGATTTCGACAAAATTTATCCTACAGTACAGGTTACGCATGAAGAAGTAGTCAGTGAGATCACTCGGATTATGCAGACTATATAACCTGGTTGACCGGAAATTGATATTGTACAAAAAAAAGAGATATATGCCCACTTATGGCCCTGTATCTCTTTTTTTTATTTTATTTTCAGTATTAACTATCATCACCTGTTTTAATCATCTGTTATTGGCTGAAACACAACCTTCCGAATCTTCAGATACACAACGTCTTATTGAATTAGCCTGTGAACGAAAGCTTCATCAACACGCATACTGGAATATTCTGTTACATTATGAGGATGCGCTTATTGGGGTAAAAAGTCAGGTGGATGACCCGAATTTTTTTTTGGCGCCTGACGGCAAGACCAATCCAAAGGCCGAGTTGAAAGCCACCATACGCGCTCTTTTTCAGCAGGATGACCAGGCTGCCAAGCCTTATATCTGCAGATTTTATGCACGATTTAAATGGCTGAAAGAAATACTTGATATTGATCCGGCAGCTTATAAAAATTTTGTCTGTGAAGAAATCGATCGAATAGAGCCTCAGTCAGCCAGTCTGATTTTCCCGACTTACTGCATGAATAATCCGGCATCCATGTTTGGGCATACCCTTCTGGCAATAAATACTGATTACACAAGCAAACGGCTGGCATATGCAGTAAATTATGCGGCTCGTGCAGATAATGTAAACGGATTATCTTTTGCCATAAGCGGTATATTCGGATTATATAAGGGTTATTATTCAATTGAACCTTATTATAAGAAAATTCAGGAATACAGTGACATTCATCAGCGGGATATATGGGAATACAAGCTCAATCTGACTCCTGAAGAACTTAAAAGACTAATATGGCATGTTAAGGAATTTAGGGGCATATACACTGATTACTTTTTTTTTGATGAAAATTGTTCCTATAATCTTCTCTATTTGCTTGAAGCGGCTCGTCCCTCCCTTAACCTTGTCTCCCGATTCAAGGTCCCGGCAGTCTTGCCCGCAGATACCATCAGGGTAATGAAGGATGAAGGACTGATAACATCGGTCGCTTTTCGTCCGTCAAAGGCATCAAAGATCAAGCATAAAATCGCTGCCCTTGATGATAAGTCAATCAGGATTTCGCTTGATATAATAGAAGGCAAGATCAAACTGGCTGAATTATTGAGCGGAACGCTTGCCCGGGAGAAACAGATCATGATCCTGGATCTGGTTAGCGAGCAGCTTCAGTATCTCTATGTTAAAAAAACAATAGATAAAGCAGCATACAGAAAAAGTTTCCTGGCAGCGCTGAAAGCTCGGAGTAAGCTGGGGCGAGATGACTCTCCTTACGAAGAAAACCTTACCACTCCGCCTGATCCTGTAGACGGACACGCCTCCAAACGGATAAGCCTGGGAGGAGGTGTTCATAAGGGTGACACTTTTGTTGAATTGCGGTTTCGGCCCGCATTTACCGATCTGGTTGATATGGATTATATCCTTCATAAGGGAGCTCAGATTGAATTCGCAGATGCCCGTATTCGTTATTATACTTCGGATCTATCGTTTAAATTGCACCAATTGGATCTTATTGATATTG
The DNA here is from genome assembly GCA_030605265.1 of Pseudomonadota bacterium. Classification (GTDB taxonomy): domain Bacteria; phylum SZUA-182; class SZUA-182; order DTGQ01; family DTGQ01; genus JAUWIR01. Next base: position 2,639 of record JAUWIR010000223.1, read on the forward strand.
TTTCAGTATCGGCCCGCGATGCTTTTTTCAAACCCCTTTCATGGAAATTCAATACCGGGTTTCATAGAAAACCCATGCAGTCAGGGGATGAACAGTTGTTTTACCGCTTGAATACCGGAACCGGAGTCGCAACGGAATATCCTTTTTTAGGGTTATCCTATGCCATGATAGAAGGGGAAATGGATATCAGCGGAGCGCTTGAAGAAGGCTTTGCCCTTGGGGGGGGCGCAACATGCGGTGTGATAAAAACATTTGCGTGGTTCTGGAAGGAACATTTCTTTTTGAATTTCAAATGGTTTTTTGCAGGTGATGATCATAAAGAGCACTCGGCCGGTGTTTTGAACAATTTTAAACTTTCAAAAAACAATCAGGTTTCACTAGAACTGAAATGGACGAAAGTACGCGAGTGGGATAAAACAGATATACAGGCCCTGTGGCATTTTTTTTTTTGAGAAAAATTTTTTCGCCAACAATTCCCGAACGGACAGAAAACTCCAAATATATGGAAAGATTGGAAAAATTTGGGACTGATAATATTGTTGGCATAGGAGGTGGTTCAACCTTAGACATTGCCAAGACTGCTTCCATTCTTATTACCAACACAGAGCCGGTTAATTCATTTTTCTTATATGGAGAGGTGTTTTTTTTGACAAACCCTTTAATGGACGTCCCCAATTTACGATTTTTATCTGGTACTCGCATTTAAAATTGTTATTCCAACAATTCTATTTCCGTCTTTTCGAATTAAAATATCATCATCGGTTTCAATTGTTGTTTTAGCCTTCTGAGGTTTTCGAAAGCTTAAATATAAAACATCGGCTTCTCTATCATAGTCAATCCATATGTGCTCAACCATTAGTTTGATTATATCCGATGATAATCCCAAGCATGTTTGAATCATTTCATCTTTTTTTAGCTTTGTTGCCATATTATCTTTCCTTTTGGTCTTTTATTTAAAAAATATGCTGTAATAACAAAACCATCGGTTTTGGAAATTTCTCTATAAACAACCACCAACCATTTATCCTTTCCCTTATTCATCACAGCTTTTAAAGTCCATTTATTACCCATGCTAATAAATGTTGGCTTCTCAATAGTTTCTAGTACTTCAAAAAAATAACTAGCTAAATCATCGTGATTTTCAATAATTATGATACCATCTTTCATATGTTAATCGTATTGGTACTCCACTAACTGAATAAGCTATGTTCACAGCTATTCCTTCTTAATTTTTTCCCATTTTTATAACAAAAGTCTATCTCGTTATAATAAGCGATGTCAAGTTAGATAAGTATAATTGGAATATACAAGAACTACTAAGCACAACGTCTGATAATGGAAAGTTATGTAATCTCCAGGTAATTGGGAAATCAGGGTCCGTCTTAATTTCCCAATTTAAATCAAAATGTCCATTGTCAAGGGCTACAGAATTTCTTCGCAGGCGCAGGCAGTAGCTATGGGGTTATCATTAAGACCATGGGAGTCTTCGGCATAGCGGATAGCTTTGGCTTTTTTGCCCATGGCCGCCAGTGCTTTCACGCCCCACTTTCGATAGTGCCAGGATTTGTAAGGCGCGAACTCGAGTAATTCCAGGATTTCGTCATGCCGCCCAGCCATGAACAATGAGCTCAAGCAGGCCGTTGTGCCTTCGAAATAGCCGCGAAGCTCTGGATCGGGGCACCATGCCATTCGCACGGTGTCGATAAATTCGTCCGCCCATCGCGAGGCACACTGCAGTGACACGCAGAGATCTCCCCATAATCAGAAAGAGTCTCAAGGTAAGGTATGTCATCCTCTTGGACAGCTGCCCAAAGGCGCTCCAGCCATTTGTCGCGCACATTATCATCAGCCGGTACTTTGGCGATAACAGGCACCATGGCCGCCTCAAGCAGACCTAACTTTTTAGTTTGCGGCCCCCGGCATAATGGAAAAGAATGAGAGACAGGATTATCTGTTTCTTATCATAAATCTTTTTCTTATAATAAATACGAGGAAAGACAGGTTGGTGTTGTTTTCGTTTCCAACTCTGTAATACTCAAAACATTAAATAATTCAGGCTGTGGTTCCTTATGCCGCTGATTTTCATTAGGGTTAACTCTCTTGTCACCTAAATAAAGAATACCTTTGTATATAAGATCGAATAGCACCTTTTTATTGGCTGGAGTTAAATATTCACCTAATTGTGGCTGCGTATTATCAATATCCTGGAGGATGCGGTATAATTGATTACCTATCCTATAGGTTGTAAAGTATGGATTATCAGGTGAAAATATTTCAATTTTACGAGTCTCAATATCATGATTGGCTTCAATTCTAAAGTATAGACCATGAGAGAGAATAAGGAATTTATTGCTGCAACTGTCGGCATCTTCCAGAAGTTTTCTTTGTAAAAAATAGCTCATTACATATTGATGAATTGAGATTAAAGGATTATGAATAGTTCTACTATAGTATGAACCTTCCTTATTTTTCGGAAAACGACTAATCAGGATATAGCCAAAATTTACTGAAGAAATTCCAACCTTATTTAAATTTTGAATCCATAAATCCAACTCATTATTGTATTCATCAAAGGACTGGCCAAAAGGGGAATGGCTGTGGGGAACAGAAAAAAGAAGATCATTACGGTCAGCAGTCTGAAGCACAAGTTTGTGAGCCGCTCCGCCTTTCCACCAACGATGTAATTTCTGTTCATAATTTTGTACGTCAACCAGATCGCTTACTATAAATAGCCTGCCTTCTGAAGTAAGATGAACAGCACTACCTTCTATAATTTGAGATAAAATCTTCTCTCCGCTGTCGCCGCCATCCCGGAAACGATAGTCAGTTTTGGGACTTGGCACAAATGGCGGATTAGCGAGAATGGTGTCAAATTTTTTCCCGAGGACCGGTTTATAGAGATTTCCCAGATGAACAGAGATATTTCGTATCCCATTAAGTTGGGCATTAAAACGTGTAAACCTTACAGCCCGTGGATTTATATCAATAGCGGTCACCTGTCCGGAATATCGGCTGGCGAGTAACCCCTGAATACCTGCGCCGCAACATAAATCAAGCACCTGATCTGCTTTATATTGGGGCACGGTATGAACCAGACCCATGCTATCCATACCTATATACATTACAGGATCTTCATTTATCCTATCCTCCTTCATGATCATAAATCGATGATCAGTGGCCAGGTATAATCCGTTGGCATAATATATATCTACCAGCGAGGACCAACGTTTTCCTCGGGGGATTAAAAGGCCTAAAGAAATAAGGGTTGAGAAAAGTTTATCCTTAAAAATATTCTTAAGTCTTGCTTTAGGTAATGCCGAGCGAAGCAAGAAAATCCGGATAAGGTCTCCAAGTGTCGATTGAGGTAAAACATACTTATCATAATAGAAAAGATGTGTTGGTTCTATTTCCTGAAGGGATTTTATATTAAGCAACGAACAGATATTTTTTTCCGTATATTCCGCCTGCCTAAGACAATCATTAAGGCTCACGAGCATATAACGAGCAGAAAATTTTTCATCTTTGAAGGGTTCGAATGTTTGCATGCATGTTATTGGTAAATCAACATCGGGCTCAAGTTTGTTGCCATATTCGTATTCAGGTTTCAAATCATAGGTGCTCAACTGTTGCATAGCCCAATGAACGCGCTTTTCAAATTCAAGATTCGTAAGGCATAACTCCATGCGTGTATCTTCCAAATATTCCTTTGGTGCTTTTAAAACTGCCATTAGAAGCTTAACCTCCTCAAAGGAATAAGACGCCGGCTTGAGACGATGCGTAAGATCAACGAGGCTGGAATTACCAAGAGGATCTAGTAACAGCACCACATTGTGTGAGAGTTGGGTGCCAAAATTACCATAAAATGGGTGCGCGGGAAAAAGCAAACTGGTTTCTTTATATAACCCACCAATTGATGAAAGCTTTTTTAATTCATCATCAGCCCAAGGGCATCCTCTCGTTTCCCCAAAAAAGAGGGCCTTATCCAATGTATTCATAAGATCGTTCAGCCCGAGTTGGCCAGGGGGTAGCCCTTGGGGAGGTTCACTGGGGGCTACTTGTTTTAAATGTTCTTCATAGGACAAGACCGGAACCTTTCGTTTTGAAATCCAGCAATTTTCCAAGGCAAGGTAATCAATATCTGTCGAAAGAAAAGTTTCGATTGCTTCCTCCGCAGTTTCTACAATTGGCTGGCCTGCTACATTAAAGCTTGTATTAAGCAGCACTGGCGGGCCATTCCGCAGCTCTACCAGCTTATGACAAAGTTGATAAAAATAGGCATTATCTTTTTTGGTGACTGTTTGAACACGTCCGGTACCATCAACATGGGTTATAGCCGGAATGTTTTCATGAAATTTCGGCTTTATCCGAGGAACAAGCAACATGCAGGGGGAGGCAAGGTCCTGCTCAAAGACCTCGGAAATATTCTCAAGAGGAATAACCGGGGCAAAGGGCCTGAAAGCCTCTCTATGTTTTACGCGTGCATTGAGGATGTCCTTCATCCCGGCAAATGTAGGATCTACCGTATCCTATTAAAATTTTGTGGTGAGCTAAAAATTATCAAAGTAATACAAATGATTTAGTTGATATAATTTAAGTGTTAACTTTTTTTGTTGAATTGATAACCAAATTTCTCAGATTTGTTAAACA
>JAUWIR010000595.1 GCA_030605265.1 Pseudomonadota bacterium
CTCGTGGGAGGTATTTGAAGTTGATAAATGTGCTTCTATTTGGCTTATTCAACGGTTTATCGATCAGGGGGCTATTATTAAATTGTATCCTAGGGGAGAAATCATAAGTGAAGGTATACTATTTGATGTCCCTGATGCTAAATTTAGAAGATATGCAGATAGATCAACCTTTGAGTTTCTTTTACAACATTATAACATCAAAGATCCTAAGTTAATTTACATTGGGAAAATCATTCATGACATTGAAATTAATATTTGGGAAAAGAAGGCCATGGCCGAGACAATGGCATTGGAAGATTCGGTCAGTAATATAATCCTTGGCACAAAAAATAATAAGCAGATTATAAATAAAGGGAATGAATTTTTTGACATTTTTTATCGTGATTTAGAGCTCTGATCTAGGTCATCTCCTCCATTACTAATTCAATGAGCTTGTCTATTTTTTTCTGCAGGCGAGAGGAAAGAATATCCCCTTCTCCAACTTGATCCGGTTCTATGGCTAATATTTTTATTTCAGGGATAGTAAGGTTCAGTTTCTTTCCCAAGTTAATAAGGTTGAGGACATCACCTTCGTGAGAGCTGATTTGGGTCAGGGTTTTCTTGGAAGACACTGCATGTGGGGCAAAGAGCATAATAGTCCCCGGTTTTTGGCCCATGTAAGCTGAGTCAATAATGACGATTTTCTCTGTTTTCGGAGTAAAATGCTTAAAGAGCCTGAGACCGTCTGTAGCAATATCTTCTATATCAAACCCGATGTTTAGATTTCGCAAGCCGATTTCTTCAATTACTCGAGGGCCGATTCCATCATCTTGCCTAAGGTAATTTCCAATGCCGATAGCGATTTTTTTTCCCATGATATTTTTTCCCTTATTTTTTAAAAGTTACATCCAAATAATGTGTAGAGCAGGAAATACATGGATCATAGGCTCGAACCAGCATCTCCAGTCCAAGCTCCATTTCTTTTTGGTTTCTGCCTTGCTCCAGCATTTCCGGGACCAATTTATCCATATCTTCCTGGATATTGGCATGGTTTTGATTGGTGGGGATGATACAATTGGCTGAGGTGCAGATACCTTCAGCATCATACTCATAATCATGAAAAAGGATCCCCCTGGGAACATCCAGGGCGCTTATGCCGCGTGCGGCCTTTGGCTGGTAAGAAGGCGCTTTTTCTTCAACCAGGCCTTTTTGAAGAAGATCGTCGATTAAATCAAGGCCGGAGAAAAAGGAATGGCAGGCTTCAATATATTGAGCAATACTATTGAAGTAAGGGTTGTAGCAGGGGGTTTTAAAGCCGAGCGCCTCAGCTGGTTTTTTTGCTTCAGGGTGTAGTTGGTCAAAGTTTAGGTTAATTCTGGCCAAAGCTCCCACCATATAGGATTCCATGAGGTGTTTGGTATATTTAGCTGTTGAAAGAGGGCTGACCCATTCATTGGTAATAAATCGATAGTCTGCCGTTTCAATAAGGGTCCTTGTGCCGTCAGGCATAAGAGAGCCTATTTTCCCGGCATAGAGCCCGTATTCTTTTTCATCAACCAAGCCGATGTATTCTGTCGGGCGGTGAAAATTAGGGACCTTCTCTGCTAGTGAAAGAAGGGTTTGTGTGGTAGCTTCAAGGTCCGGGGCCAACTCCAAGAGGTCTTTTTTAAGTTGAGTAAGTTCTTCATTAGTGGGAAGTTTGGAAAATCCACCGGGAATAATCCGGATGGGATGAGTGGACCTGCCACAGATAATACCGGACCATTGGCTGGCAACTGCCTTCAAGCGCAGGGCCCTTTTTATTATTTCAGGATGAGAAGAAGCAAGGGGGATAACCGAAGGCGCTCCCATGAGATCAGGGGCCACTAAGAAATAAACATGCAGGAGGTGGGAGTCAAAATTCTCAGCATGTTTTAGGAGTCGGCGCAGTTTGTCGGTTTGAGGAGATACCTCGATATCAAAGGCTTTTTCCGTTGCCTTGATGGAGGCCAATTGATGGCCAACTGAACAAATTCCGCAAATACGTGAGGTAATGCGGGCGATTTCCGAGAAATGCCTTCCCCTAATCATAGATTCAAAAAAGCGGGGAGACTCCGGTATCTGCCATTCGCAACGCTCCAGTTTTCCATTGGTTGCATTTACAATAATATTGCCATGTCCCTCAACTCTGGTAACATGGTTTAAATTGATGTTAATTGTTTGTTCCATAATGAATGCCCTTATTTAGGAGATAAATTGTTGTCTAATATATTGGCGGAAAACATTCGGGCTTTGGTGAGAGCATATTCTTTTTTAAGGCCAGAATTTACCATCACCTCGATCATGGAGGCATAATTGGGAGTATCGACAAAACCTCGGCAAGCTTCGCAAGGGACATTATTGCTTGGACAAATTGCGCCACAGCCTGCTCTGGCTATCGGGCCAAGACAAACCTCTCGATTATCGAAGCGGCAAAGGTTTTCCTTCTTTTTACATTCAATACACACTGCATAATTTGGCAGATAAGGCTCTTTGCCATGCAGCAAATCAGATACTACCCGGACAAATTCATCTCGATTTATAGGACAACCGGGAATAGAGTAATCCACTTTGACGGCTGCTGAGATAGGCAGCGCCTTATGGGTTTCCAGGTGGGGCATGGAGGCATCAGCCCCGTAGACTTCCATTTTATATTGATAGTCAGGTTTATGGTTTTTTAAAGCATTGATGCCGCCAGTGGCTGCGCAGGAGCCATAGGCAATAACTATTTTTGCTCGTTGTCGGATATTTTTTAATCCGGGAAGATCCTGATCTCGGGAAAAGCTCCCTTCGATAAAGGCGATATCAAGAGGATCTGAGGTGGTCTCCTTCATGATTTCCCGGAATTCAACTATATCAACAGCTTCCAGCAGATTGAGCAACTGCTGATCGAAATTGGTAATTTCAACTTGACACCCTTCGCAACTGGTGAAGTCAAAAAAAGCGACTTTGGGTTTATCCATCTTAAAAGGCCTCCTCTAGATGTTTAAGACGAGCATAATTGAATACCGGCCCATCAGTACAGACATAAAGATCGTTAATCTGGCAGTGTCCGCATTTTCCC
>JAUWIR010000597.1 GCA_030605265.1 Pseudomonadota bacterium
AGGGAAGAAAAGAGGAAGTTATCGGTCTTTTGAAAATATATCTTATGGCTCGTTTTGCTGAGGCGCCGGAAGAAATTATGGAGAAGTTGAGGATGAGGGAAGATATTAAAAAATTAGAAAGCTTGGCTGCGAAGATTTATCAATGTCAAAGCCTGGAAGAAATAACCAAGGTGTTATAATCAAACCTTCTTGCCGGCTTAAAATTATCATCGGCAAAAATTGCCAATCAATATCTGCTGCTTAGCCAAGGCCAATCCTTTGAACAATTAATAATTAAGGCCCTCGCTTAATTTCATCTTGTCCTCTTCCCCCCTGGGGGAAAGAAGAAAATAGGCAGTATCAGGCAGCCAAAGGAAAGCATCGATTTAGGAATAATTGAGCAGTGCCGCGCAGGATATGGGTTAAATTTTAATCAATGTTTGTAAAGAAGAATACTTCCTTGTAATAATTCTTTAAAGTTTTCTTTTTCGCTTTTTAGTCCAACAATCATGTCCAAAGATAAATCGAAATTTTCAGAAAAAAAATAAAAATATGCCTTCATTCTTATAATTAGATTACTTTCTTCTTTTTCTACTATTAAAAATAGACCAATATCACTCAAACCGGTTTCTTCACCTTTTGAAAATGATCCAAAGATTCTAATCTCTTCTATTTCGGGAATAGTTTAAGGCTTGTTTAGCTGTTTTTTTTAATTCACTTAGTATTTGTATCCTGTCCAAATAAAAGGCTTTTACAGAACCTGATGATAGAATCTGTCGCATTTTTTGCCCCTTTTGCTTGTTTTTCCGTAAAATAACCATTTCCATCTATCCATTTTATACTGTTCCTTTTCCTTTAACTAGAAATATTATTTGAATGTATCAATAAGAAATTGTAAAATCATGCAGTTAATTTACTCTCATTCATAATATCATGTCAAGGGATATTTCAGGTCTGCATAGTAAAAGTGATAGGTTACCAGCAAAAAAGGCTGCTTCATAATTTAGCCCTAAAAACAAACAATTTGAGTTCTGGGGCCACTATACGGCTAATTTTTTTTCTAGTTCCGGCGAGTTCCAAGATCCGGGGGTGGGTGCTTGGCCATGTAAAACCAAGGCCTAAACCGGAAGTTAACTAGAGATAAATATGGTGTCCCCGGAATTCCCCGGTAAAGAAGAATACTTCCTTGTAATAATTATTTAAAGTTTTCTTTTTCGCTTTTTAGCGCAACAATCACGTCCAAAGATAAATCGATATTTTCAGAAAAGAATTGAAAATATGGCTTCATTTTTGTAATTGAATTATTTTCTTCTTTTTTCTTAGGCTCTGGGATGATGTTTAAAATACAATTCTTTTATCTTATCCATGGTCACATGGGTATAAATTTGGGTAGTGGCAATACTGGCATGTCCCAACATGGCCTGCACCGATCGAAGATCAGCGCCGTTTTCCAAAAGATGGGTGGCAAAGGAATGACGAAAAGTGTGGGGTGCAATATGTTCAATTCCTGCTTTAAGTGCATACCCTTTGAGGATTTTCCAAACTCCCTGGCGGGTGAGTTTCCCCCCAAAGCAGTTAACAAAAAGTGCATTTGTACCTTTTGCCCCTAAAAGCGTCTGGCGTGGTCCTTGGCAATAGTTTACAATACGTTCTAGGGCTTTCGTACCTATGGGCACAACTCGCTCTTTTGATCCTTTGCCAAGGCAAAGTAAAAACCCCGCTTCAAGATTTACCGACTGCGGGCTTAAATCTATCAGCTCTGAGACCCTCAATCCTGTTGCGTAAAGAAGCTCAAGCATGGCCTTATCCCTTGCACCAAGAGAGGTCTTTGTATCAGGCTGGGAGAGGAGGGTATCGATTTGGGAATAACTGAGTACATTGGGCATCCTTTGCCAGGTTTTTGGAAAGGAAATATTGACAGTCGGATCCTCATTCACCAGCCCTTCAAGCAAAAGAAAGCGAAATAATTGCCGAATGCTGACCAGGTGCCTTGCGTGGCTTCGAGATGAGATCCCCTTGTCTTGTAACTCCAAAAGATGCTCCATTACCTCCTTTTTTGTTACCTTGTTTAAATCGCAGATGCTTTTTTTTGTTAGTGAAACAAAGAAGGATTCAAGATCATTACGGTATGAGGTTATGGTATTGTCAGCCAGGCCCTTTTCAATAAGAAGATATTGTAAGAATGAAGTGAGTTTTTTTTCCATCAGCTTTTTGATTTTACGCAATTAAGGGAATTTTTTTTTCACTTTTTAGCGCGACAATCATGTCCAAAGAAAAGTCCACCTTTTCAGAAAAAAATTTAAACAATTTCCCTGCAATATTATTAAAATGTATCAATAAGAAATTGTAAAATCTTGAAGTTACTTTACTCTCATTCATAATATCATGTCAAGGGCTATTTCTGATCTGCACTGATCTGCATAGTAAAAGTGATAGGTTCCCAACAAAAGGCTGCTTCTTGGTTTAGCTTTAAAAACAAATAATTTGAGTTCCGGGGCCACTATACCGCTAATTTTTTTTCTAGTTCTGGCGAGTTCCAAGATCCGGGGGTGGGTGCTTGGCCATGTAAAACCAGGGCCTAAACCGGAAGTTAACTAGAGATAAATATGGTGTCCCCGGAATTCGCGGAATTCGCCCGGAATTCGAAGGTGGGAATTATTATTTGCGCTTGTTATTCAAGGGGCGCAGTAAACGACAACAAGCGCCTTACTCCAAAGGGCGGAAAGCATACAAAGGAAAAAAAATTCCTAATATAATATAAAATTATTTTGAATTTTTATCAAAATCAGATAAGATATTGTATTATGAGTAAAGAAAACTTTTTCCATGATCATGGTTACAAGTATCTCTTTTCAAATCCAACCTTAGTGCGATATCTGATCACTACCTTTGTAAAAGAGGATTGGGTAAAAGATATCGACTTTACCAGGATGGAAAAACTTGATAAGGAATTTATAGATGAAGAATTTGATCGAAGAGAATCGGATATTATTTATAAAGTAAGCTTTCAGGGAAAAGAAGCTTACATATTCTTGCTGATAGAGTTTC
>JAUWIR010000271.1 GCA_030605265.1 Pseudomonadota bacterium
AGAAGACCATCGTTGACTTTTATCTGCATAATCGCTTGGGTATTGGTCTTGGCGTAAGAAGACATTGGGAAAGAAAAGGGGAGTAATATGAAATATAGTATAAAAAGCTTTGCTGCAAATTGGATGAAAAATCTTTTATACATTGATATTACCTCATTTATATTTTCCATGGCTTATTGCTTAGGTAACCGAACAGAAAGGTTTACTAATTGTTCTAAAAATCAAATCTTTTTTTAAAGTTATCATATTGTTACAGTAATTGTCAACCTTTTCATCTCAAGGAAACAATGATGACTATTAAATGTCTGTATTTCAATATGTTTTTAAAAAGCCTCTTAGTTAATTAATCTATCATCGTCTTTTTTTTTACTCCCAATTTTGTTTTCAGTTCCTGCTAATAAACGACGGAGGTTTGACTTGTGCTTTATAATTAATAAGATTCCTGCGATCAAAGAAATATAAAAACGAAATCCAAATCTATAACGAGCCCAAATAAGAAGAGGGAGAAAAACACCAGACACCATGGAGGCTAATGATACATATCGAAAAATAGCCACAATTATAACCCAAATAAAGAGGGTTATTACCATGGGGATAGGGGCAAGAATCAAGAAAACCCCTAAGCTTGTAGCCACACCCTTTCCTCCTTTAAATTTTAAAAATATGGGCCAAACGTGACCGATAATAGCTAGCAGCCCCATGCCTGCTACATGGTGGGGTGGAAAAAGTAACCATTTTCCAATGGCAACGGCCAGCATCCCTTTTCCGGCATCACCGAGTAAGGTTAAAACTGCAGGCCCCTTTCCAATTACCCGCAAGACATTGGTGGTCCCGATGTTTCCGCTCCCGGTTTGCCTCACATCAATTCGATAAAGGCGTGCTACTAATAGACCAAAGGGTATTGAACCTAATAAATAAGAAAAAAAATACCCTGCGAATAATTTTCCTAATTCCATCCTTGACCTTGTCTTTTTTTTATTTTAGTAATTTAATTTGATTTTTTTATTAAATTTAACAACATATTCAACACCTGAGCTGATAGCCAAGAGCATAGCCGTCCAAAGAAAAATCTCACCAAATGGCTGCTTATTTAAAATTAAAAAAGAGACGGCAAATATTTCAGTAACAGTTTTAAATTTTCCCATTTTTCCGGCAGCAATGATAACTCCTTGAGAAGCTGCTACAGATCTTAGCCCGGTAATGGCAATTTCTCTGCAAACAATAATCACCACTATCCAAGCGGATGCCCGGGAAATTTGAACCAATGAAATTAAAGCGGAACAGATCAAAAGCTTATCCGCCATAGGATCTAAAAATTTTCCTAAGGTGGTGATTTGTTTTGATTTTCTTGCAATATATCCATCAAGAAAATCTGTCAAAGCCGCCAAAAGGAAAATAATTAAGGCCAAGGGCATGCTAAAATGTGAATTCGTCAAAAGCAGCGTAACCAGTATAGGTACTAAAAAAATTCGAACAAATGAAAGTTTATTTGGAAGTGTCATACTATAATATATATTCCCTGAAAAAAAATTATTTTTATTACATACCTACTCGTTTAAGCAGGGCCGCTTTTAGTATCTGAAATATATGGGTATGATTTAATATGCCAACAAGCCTTTTTCTTTCATCAACTACAGGTAAAAAGGCTATATCCCTTTCCAACACTATATCCGTAGCCTCCTGAAGAGTACCCGAGGCTAAGATATAAGGAAAGTCTGAGCAATAGAAATCTCTTGCATAAATTACATGCCCTAATGCTTGTTCTACTAATACATTTCTTAACTCATGTAAGGTTATGGTCCCTAGATATTTTTTCTCATTATCAATTACCGGAAAAAAAAGATCCGGACTTTTCTTTATTAACTCCATTATTTCTTTTATCGACATATAGTCATAAATAAAATCCATTTCAGTCTCCATTACCGCATTGACAATGGTAGAGGAAAGTATTTTTTTTTCAAAATCTAAAGTCGAAGCAATGTTTGATTTGGTCTGATAAAGGGCTACTAATTCTTCTTGGGAGTGTTTTAATTTTTCAGCTAATTCATTAATCAAATCGACGAGTTCTCCTATCTCATCCTTTGAAATAAAGTCTATGTGAGATAAACTTCCTGAAATTACTGATATACCCTGTATTCTAGCAATAATTTGCTGAAGAGGAAAATCTACCATCCTTCGTAGAGTGATAAAAAGGATTACTAGTATTACTAAAATGGTTACCAAAGAACTAACGAGTATCTGTGTTAAAAAAAGCATTTTTTTCTTACTCAAATTAGTTTGCTTAAAATCAGCAAGAAAAAAACCTAAAATCCCCTCACTCTCTGAGTGACAAACTTGGCAATTTTTTTGATTATTGCAAGGAACAAAATGTCGAAAAATTTTTGATTCTCCCTGAAGATTAATTTGCATAACAGAGTGGGGAACTTCAATTTTTTCTGAGCGATGACAGCTTAGGCATTCTTGAGCGGAAGGTCCTATCTGATCACCAAAAAGATCTCCCCCTTGACTGTCAAATAATATTTTACCGTCTTTGGTGATCAATCTGATTCGATGAATTTCTTTGTTTCCGGCAAATTCAGATAATTGCTCTCTTATGCTTTCATAATCTTGACGAATAAAAGAACTCCTCAAATTGATCAGTAAAAGGTCCATAAGCTGAATTTGGCTATCAATAATTTCCTGTTGGTACCATTTGAGATTGGAATAGGTAAAAAGAGTAACGAAAGCTCCTCCCATGAGAATAACTGGAATGAGTATTGAGGCAATGATCTTTAAGCATAGTTTACTAGGAAAAATATTTCTCATAGGCTTATATTTTTCTTGAGTTTATACTCACAGGATTTGAGGTGAGACAATATAAAATTTTAGGTATGCCTTTCTCTTTGTTTTAACAATTTATTTCATATGTTTTCCCAAGGCGTTCATATTATAATTTTTTACTTGGTGATGTCAAGAACCCTAAAATCCGATTTGGCCATCCTCAAAGTAGTTCAGAAGGCCATTGATTCGTCTTCATGAGTTTGTTTTGACGTGTCTTAATGTGATACGCTGGTTGGCGATTGCAATAACATTAAGTATCAGTTTATAATACTTAAGTGATGGGAGGCACTAGAGAAGTAGGATTGGAACGTATATAAGCAGATATTTTTGATCATTGGGAGGATCTAAAAACTCTAAGTTTATTGACTTTCTTATAGAATTTTTTGGCATTTTTCATACACCATGGAAGTAGATGTTTATACTTATAACTTTTTTTTTACTACCATGAAGGGCATGAAAGAAAAGGAATGAAAAAATCTTCATGCTTTTTGAAATGAAAATTTTATCAGCTCAACAGCCATCAGCCTATCAGCCTATCAGCCTATCAGCCTATCAGCTTATCAGCTTATCAGCTTATCAGCTTAACAGCTTAACAGCTGTTTAATATTGTCATTCATGGTGAAATAAAAAATGTAAATTGAGAGATGAAGGATGCCAGTTATCTTAAGGGAAAATATGGGGTAATAAATGTATTTAATTGGAGGGATTGATGAAGCAGGAAGAGGTTGTGTAATTGGGCCAATGGTTATGTATGGTGTATGTGTAAGCAGGGAGAGGGAACCGGACCTTCAGAGAATTGGGGTGAAGGATTCCAAGCAACTCTCTCCTCAAAGAAGGGAAAAATTGGCCAAGTTAATTCGTGAAATTGTTCATTCAGTAAAAGAGGTTATTATTTCACCTCAAGAGATCGATCTGGAGAGTTTAAATGTCATATCCTTAAAAAAGTCTTCAGTAATCATTAATTCATTGAATCCGGATTTAGTTTTTTTGGATGCTCCGGTTCGAGGCAGTGGGCTTCAGAAATATCATCGCAGCATTCAATGGTTAATAGAAAATAAAGAGATTGAAATATGTGCGGAAAATAAAGCGGACGAAAAGTATCCAACTGTAGCCGCAGCCTCGATTCTTGCCAAAGTGAAGCGAGATGCGGAGATCCATAATCTGCGCAAAATATATGGTGATTTTGGTTCAGGATATCCTTCAGACCCAAAAACAAAAAAATTTATCCAAAAATATCTCTCCACTGACTCTCCTTTCCCATCAATTTTTCGATTGAAATGGGCTACTCTTAGAAGAACTTATAAGAAAGTAGAGCAAAAAAATATCTTGGAGGATTTGTAGGATGGTCTCGAAGAGAGTGAAACGATTTTATTTCATGGATACTGATAAATGATAAAGATTTTTTTATTTTTTATTTTTTCTTTAATTGGAAAGTGATGTTTCTCCCAGGCCCGTTTTAATTGTTTAGCTCTTTCATCAAAGTTATTACTTATTTCAGGAGGAATTATCTTTATAAGAGTATCAGATTTAGAGATAAGGTGAAGAATATAAGGGGCAATTTTTGATTTCTTCAGAAGTCCATCGTTGGGGTTTAAAAAAATGACTAACATGGTCATTAAAAAACAAATTATTATTCCTCCTATAAGTAAACCCAGAAATGCGCCTCCCAGACGATCAAGCCAATTTAAATGAATTTTTTTTATAATTTTTTTTAATAGTTTCCCAATTATACTGATAACAAAGTAAGCTAAAATGAAAAGAAGAATAAAAGCTAATACCTTTCCGGTTGCGGGACGGACCCAAAATTTCCAGCTCTGGGCAGTCTGGTAATAAAATTTGCGGGCTAAAATAGTGCCGCCTATTAGGGCTAAGAAGGAAAATGCACCATGGATAAGACCTTTGAAATAATATAAAATAATAAAAATTAGTAAGATAATGACAAGTAAGATGTCAAGTAAATTTTTTCCTAGAAACATACACATCGTCTTTGGTAGTAAGTCAACCTTATTGATCTTTGGTTTTGTAAAAATTAGGATTAATTAATATATTCGTCCTTATTACGAGAGTAGTCTTGATCAAAAAATATCAATGTCTTATCATATAGTTAATAATACGGAATTTCAAGAAGAAATTAAACACTTTTTTAGGATAAAGATGTTAATTTTTAATGGTATTTTTCTTTTGCTTGATTGTGGATTGTTGGCGGAAAATGAATATTTAATTTATATGAAGTAGAAAGATTGATAAAAATATCAGGTTTTGGGAAATTTATTGGTATCTGGTCCGGGGTTTTTTGTTCTTTAATTAATCCAAAAATTATTTCAGCTGCTTTTCTTCCTAGTAATTCTTGATTATATTCTAAGGAGATCAATGAACCCATCTGGGCCCCTTTTTTTCCACCTCCAAGAAAAGGGATTTTATGATTAAGACAACTTGCTGAAATCACGGATAATCCTTTTTCTATATTTTTATCCTGAATTATTCCCAAGAAAGCATCAATATTGTCGCTTAGGAGCAGTTCAAGTTTTTCCTTTAAATCTTTACCCTCTTGAGAAAGTATATAAGATTTTATTTCCAGAGTAGGTTCATTCATAATTACCTTTTCGATAGCCTGGTATTGTTCCTTAGATTTAATAATCTCTTTAGTATAGAGAATCCCAAGGGTTTTTAATTGAGGAAGGACTGTTTGATACAGTTTTATTGTTTGTTTCCAATCAAAACCAGAGAAAATACCTGTGTAATGAGGAGAAGGTTTTTCATTAAAACCGGCATATCCAACAATTTGGCGATCCGGAAAACTTTCAAGAGCCAGTTTTACCTTTTCCGTACCAAAAATATATAAAAAATCCTTTTCCGGAATGTCCTCTAGAGAGACATATTCAATACATGGTACATTGAGTCCTTTATAAAGAAGACCGTCTCTTAATCCTTTTATATGCTCTTTATAAGCTGAGCGTCCATCAAAAATAGCAATTGCCTTTTTTGATTTTGATTCAGCCCCTGTGGGTTCGTATGGTCTGTTTGCGTTTTTAAGATAGAGAATAACAAAAATAACAATCACTAATAAACTTAGGTAAGTAAAGCTTCGGATAAAGATTATCCGTAATACCTTACTTATGTCCATCTTTTCTTTTGGCTTCATTACTTTTGACCCTTGATTGGTTTGGATTTAAAAAGGTATGTCAGTTATTGTCCTCATATTTTTACCCCATATTAATGCAAAGGCACACTATCTTTTGAGGAAAAGCGTTAAAATTGAGAAAAATACAATCACAATGGTCAATACAAAGATCATTGCCTGGAAAGATTGAATATAGAGAAATCCCACTAAAACAGCAATAATAATAGTAAGAGTTATGGCAATCCAACTGATGTAGCTGCTAATATCTCCTGTATGTATGGCACTGGCTTTCTTACATATCCTCATGAACCAAGAATTAGAAAAATCAATAGAATCCAGTTTAAATTTTGATGGATCCTCTGACCCTAGAATACCAAAAAGGAATTTTTCAATTGCTTTATCATAACGATCTTCTAATAGATTAAAAGTCTTCCAGATACCGGCTTTTAGGTCTCCTGCTTTAGTTAACATTCCCCAGAAAAATCTACTGAAGATGATTTTATCATAGGCACCGTCCAATTGATAATCTGCTCTTG
>JAUWIR010000487.1 GCA_030605265.1 Pseudomonadota bacterium
AGACAATACATTCTTTGTTTCATGATATAAGAGGCCCTGCATGTCGGCTATTTCCCGATCAAGGACATTAATGGTTTCCTTTACATCCATCTGACATTCTAGATGGCTATAAATAATACGCTCCAGTTGATCCCCGGGTAAAAGAAATTCTTTAGAAGTGGGAACAGAATGAAGCTTTTCTTCAAATTTGCTAAGGGCATCAAGGGAAGGTCGTAATTCAGGGAGAGTTTTGGCCAAAAAGTGGAGATACTTTTTTGTATCCTGGATCATTTCCAAACCAAGGTCTCGAAAGAGAATGGGGACTTTATGAAGATTACGCCCTGCTTGTTCAATAAAAGCAGGGAGATTTTTGGCTCGTAAAAATTTGGCTGAAGGATCATCAGCTTCTATGGCCTCAGCAAGCCCCACACTAATAATGGAAAGATAAAAGGTAGGTTGAGATTCCCACACTCTTACCTCCAAAAGGTGCTCTCTTAAGGTAGTGAGACAACTTTGTAAAAGGGCAAGGTCGATGGTGCCGGCTACATCCGATATATCTGAAGCCAACTGCCTGAGTTTTTCTTCCTGAATTGCAAGCTTTAGCACAAATTCAGTAATTCCCTCTGAGGAAAAATTATCCCATTTTTCCCATTGGGGTCCTTCAAGTATTACTTGAGGGAAATAGTAAAACTCATCACTAGCACAAGCGATTGGGAAAGTTCCTCCAAGGAGTTTGAATATATTATCGGCTAAGCTTTCAATAGATTCTGATGGTTGCATCTCGCTGGACCATAAAAGGGTTTTCAAGTTTACTACTTTGAAAAAAAATTCTCCTTTTCTTTCTTTTGTTTTTTACTTTGCAGAAAAAAGCTTAATCTTTAATAGCATAAAACTATTACATGTGGCAAACGTTTTTGAAAATTCTAATATTTTATTAATTTTATATATTATATAAATATATAGAAACTGATAGAGTGTCTCGAAAATATTGAACAATTTTTTCCTGCCCATTAAACAGGGCTAAAGAACCTATTGAAATTTATAAATTATAGAAAACTGAATCAGGATTTTTTTTTACAAGTATTTTGCTTTAAACAGTGATTAATATTTGACAGGATAACAGGATAAAGTTGTTTTTTCCACATCTTTGGCCACTCATTTATTCGGGTTTTAAACCCGGAATTATTTTTAAAATCTGTGTTTATGAAAAAAAATTCATATATCTATGAAAATTTTTTCATAATTACTATTCCAATAGTTTAAAATATTAAAATAAAAATCTCATTAATTATTTAAAATAACAATTCACAAATTATGTATATAAATTAGAATATTAATATAAGCTCATCAGCTGAAATTTAAATGGTCTATTTAGCTGTATATTATTAATATATTTAATATAATGCTAATAAATTATTAATAAATACAGGCTGCATGATATTTTTAAGATTAATTAGAAAATTTGGTATAAATATTGCATTAATAAACAGTTTTTTTTACTTCTCCATTTCAGATAATTTTCTTCAATCATTAGAACTTAATCTATTATAGCTATATATAAAAAAGGGAGGCATTTATGAAGGGGGCGAAGCCTGGAAAGGATATAATCATTCTTTTTTTGACTGTTATATTTACACTTTTTTTTGCTGCTAATTTTCTTTTTGCCGAGCAGCAGAAAATCATCATAAAACCTGGTTGGAACCTCATTTCTATCCAGCTTGAGCCTGCTGATCCAAGAATTGAGACAATTTTTTTTGATTGGATCAATAATGGCTACAGCTTTACTGTATGGGAATATGATGCGGCCTACGAATCATGGCGCACCTACCAACATCCTGAGCATTTCTTTTTAAACAATATTACAGGCTTAAGTATAACTGAGATAAAACCAAAAAAAGGCTATTGGATCAATTCCGGTCATTTTACAAACTATGAGTTAATTATTGAGGGTGAACCTGCAACAGGGGGAATTAACATCCAAAGCGCCTGGAATTTGGTTGGATTTACAGGTTTTCACAGTGAATCCTTTGGTGAGATGGATATTGATAATATTCTAGGTGAAAAAAAAGCTATGGTTGAGGAGATATGGTTTTACAATCGAGACCTTGGTGAAGGATACAAAGCCCACATGACAGACGGAACTAAAAGGGAATTTTCAACTGTTGTGCCGGGAAGAGGCTATTGGATTAAAACTAATGCCGGATTTTCACTACTGCCTGTGCTTGGGATTACCTTAGAAGCGGATATTGATCTTCCCCCTCTTCGCACTCAAATTGCCTTTCCCGGGCCTGAAGATGAAGATTTAGGAGGGGACGGTATTTATGATAACGGGCAAGATCAATCATATATTTCTTTTCGGGACAGATTTGAATATCGTTATATAAATATTGCTAATTTTGGTGAAGGAATACTCAATTGGAGTTTAACCGGCCTCGAAGAACTGGATTGGCTGGATGCCGATGTCTTAAGCGGCTCAACAACAACAGAAACAGATATTATAACTCTGGGCGCTTGCCGTGACGGGCTCCTTCCTGGCGATTATGAAGGCACTATCACCGTACAGGCGGATACAGGTTCAAAACAAATTACTGTTTTAATGAATGTCCCTCCTCTTGATGGTGATTATCAGGGTACTGCCAAAATTTACCTTGTTAATGGCCAACCGGCTGATGTGGCGGACGTTGATTTGTATCTTCGTATTTTTGAAAATGATCAAGGGGAGATTAAAGGGATTATTGATAAAGATAAATCAGTTTTATTTCCTGTGGATGTGCATTTATCAGGTCATATATATGAGGGTACAAATCAAAACGTCATACGGGGTAAGTATCGATTAGCAGCAGGCCCGGATGCCTTAAATCCCTTCCCTTTTAGCCTTGAGCGAGAGATCATGTTAATTGGGAATCGATCGACAATTAATTCCATAGAAGGCTTTTATCAAGAAACAATTCTCAATGCCCTGCCAAGGCCTATTGTTACTGCGGGGACTTTTCTCCTTTCCCGCCAAAAAACCTTAACTCCGTGGTCCTATGAGGATGTACCTTCACAGATAACAAACATACCGGATGGAGGGGTAATTGAGCGAGAGATTATTATTGATGAAAAGTTGCTTATTAATGAGATAAACATCTGGGTGAAGATTAACCATATTCACACGGAAGATTTACAAGTGTATTTAATTACCCCGGATGATCAAACCATTATGCTGCATGATCATCAAACAGGAATAAATATTGATACTGTCTATGATACCCTCACTTGGCCCCTACCCCAAAATGCTTTCGAAAATTTAAAAGGTACTAATGCACAAGGTACATGGCGACTGGTTATTGAGGATACAGTAAGCGGGACGAATGGAAGATTGCCTGGATGGGGGATTAATATAATCGGTGTCCCCTCCTTTACCTTAGCCGGCTTTATCAAAGATGAAAGCGGTAACGCCTTTGAGGGCGCCGCAATTACTTTATTTAATGGCCCCATTATAAAAACGTTGTATTCAGGTGTAAATGGAAGGTTTCAATTTTCAGGATTAGGAAATGGGGAGTATCACCTCCATTTGGCTAAAATTGGCTGTATAAGTAAAGATATCTCAGTCTGGATTGAAAATGGCGATGTATCACTAAATAATATTATCCTCTCCTCAATTAATGTGGAAAATTGCCAAATGATTGCCGCCCCGCAGAAGGGGCAAAAGGCGCTGCAGGTTACCTTTGCCCTCTTAGCCCCCCGGGGAGTTATCCAGCCGGGAGACATTATCAGTTGGGATTTTGGTGACGGGACAACTCTTGAGGCAACCTCCACAGAAACTGAACATTCTTATAGTGATGCAGGCTGTTACACAGTACAGGCATCTTTATTTGACGGCAGTAAAACAACCCAGAGAGCACACACTAGCCAAGTAGATTTCATTCATGTATATGAAGGTCCGGATGTATCCTATTTAAATTTTGTGGTGAGCTAAAAAAT
>JAUWIR010000420.1 GCA_030605265.1 Pseudomonadota bacterium
ATTCGGAGAAAAAGGGTCAATATGTTTTCTTGACAGTTACTCAATTTCCCATTATATTTACTGTATGTTTTTAAAAAACAAATAAAATATGAAAAAAAAATTAAAGCCTTCAAAAATTATTTTCTTTTTTTTCTTCTTTTCCGGATTCTGTGGTCTTCTTTATGAGATTACCTGGTCCAGGCTGATCAGCCTTCTTTTAGGAAACTCCATATTTGCTGTTGCCGCAGTTCTTTCAGCTTTTATGGGGGGTTTAGCCATAGGGGGCTTTTTAGGCGGTAAAATTTCTCAAAAATATCCCCGTCCTTATTTCCTCTATGGAATATTGGAGGGTCTTGTTGGCCTGTATGCTTTGATCTTGCCTTTTTTAATAAAAGCCACACTTCCCCTTCTTCAGTATGTTTATCAAGTAACTTACCCTAATGATTCACTAATGCTCATAAGCCGATTTTTCCTTTGCTTTATCCTTCTTCTTATACCTACCGCCCTAATGGGAGCAACATTCCCTGTTCTTTCCGAATTTTTTATATCGCACTCCGACCATTTTAGCCACAGATTAGGAAAACTTTATGGAATTAATCTCTTAGGGGCCATGGTAGGAGCTTTGAGTACAGGCTTTTTTTTCATCCCCTTATTTGGAGTTAAAAAAACCATTTATTTGGCTGTTCTTATTGAATTTACAATTTTTTCCTGGGTTTTTCTCACTGCCAAAAAAATAGAAAAATCATCACCTATTAAAGAGAAGCTTCTTCCAAATAATTATTCACTGCCGCCAAAGGATATTTGGATTAAAATTATTATCATCCTGTCGGGCGCCTGCGCCCTTATTTATGAAATTGCCTGGATGAGGATTATTAATCTTTTAATAGGGTCATCTATCTATGCCTTTACTCTTTTGTTAGCAGCTTATCTTGGTGGGTTGGGTGTAGGAAGTTTCTTTTTTTCTCGTAAGTTTGACCATCAAAAGGATTTATTTTTGCTCTTGGGTTTGCTCCAAATTGGTATTGGAGGGGCGGCTTTATCCCTCACGCCTTTTTTTGAGAAACTTTCACTTCTCATGGTACCCTTTTTCAATCAATTTTCCCATAATTTTATTCTCCTTCAAGCCTTGGAATTCTTTGGACTATTTATGATTCTCTTGGTACCTTCAGCCATGCTGGGAATGCTTTTCCCTCTCTTTTGTAAAATAGAAATAAAAAATTTTAAATCCTTTGGCAGCGCCGTGGGAACTGTCTATCTGGTAAACGGTTTGGGGGCGGTATTAGGTATCATCCTTTCAAGCCTTTTACTCATACCCTGGATCGGTCTTCAAAAAACCGTGCTTTTTGCCGTAGCTATAAATGTATTAATCGGCTCATTCATGCTTCTTTTTTCCTCTTCTCTTTCTCTTATAAAAAAATCTCTAGCTGTTCCTCTTATCATAGGGGCTACTATCTTTTTCTTTTTTGCTCAACCTCAATGGAATAATTCTTTAATGAGTGCAGGAAGCTATCTTTATTCACGAATCTACTCAAATGCAAAAAATAGAATGGGAAATACATTAACTGAGGCAATGAAAAATCTAGGAGATCTTCTTTTCTATGAAGAGGATGTGCAGACTACGGTTTCTGTAAGAAAAGGTCATAATAACCAATTATTTATTCAATTAGATGGAAAAACTGATGCTTCCTCTAAAAATGACAGCCTCATCCAGCTTTTAATCGCCCATGTCCCCATGCTTTTGCATGCAAATCCAAAAAAGGCCATGGTCTTAGGGCTTGGAAGCGGAATGAGTTTGGCTGCTGCGGAAAAATACACCACTGATCATTTGGATTGTCTTGAGATATCCCCCGGCGTCATCAAAGCCTCGGATTATTTTAAGAGAGAAAACAACAACATTCTTGATAATCCCAAGATAAAGGTCCTTAAAAGAGATGGAAGAGAGCATCTCCTCTTAACCAATGAAAAATATGATGTAATTATCTCACAGCCTTCAAATCCCTGGGTTGCCGGCATGTCGGGATTACTTACCCAAGAATTTTTTCAGATTTGCTCTAACCGTTTAAATGAAAACGGCCTGTGTGTCACCTGGCTGCAGATCTTTAATATTTCCCTGAATAATATTAAAAGTGTCCTTAAAGCCTTTCAAACAGTATTCCCTTATCTTTCTTTATGGGAGGCAAAGCCGGGTGTTGATTACTTCCTTATCGGCTGCAAAGACAAGATTCAAATTGACTTGCCTAAACTCCAAAAAAAAATTACCGAGAAAGAAGAGCTACACTCAGAGTTTAAATTTATAGGGCTGGAAACTGCTAATGATCTCATTTCCTATTTTATTATGAATGAAGACGGAGCTTTTGATTTTATTGATGAAAGCATGGTTCATACAGACGATAATTCATTTCTGGAATTTCAAACCCCCAAGGCGCTGTATAAAGAAACAATGGCACTTCAACTTGAGGCTTTTAATAATCTTCGGGGAAAAGGGATTGAATCACTTTTAACCGATTATAAGGAACATAAGGAAACTTTAACCAGGATTTTTGAAGCACAAAAACATTATGCCTTGAGTGAAATGTATTTTTTAAAAAATCAAAAAGAAGAGGGATTAGAACAAATTAGAGAGGCCTATAAGATAAATCCCTCTTGCTCAAGAATTAAAACTAATTACTATAATTTAGCCCTAAATTATGCTAATAATCTCAGGCAACAAGGAATGCTGCCTCTAGCTATTCAAGCCTTTTCATCTGTTATCCAAGTGGACCCCAAAAAAGCTGAAGGCTATTTGAGGCTTGGTTTAGCCTATTTTGCTGTTAACCATATTCAAGCTGCTATATATCAATTCCAGAAGGTCCTTGAAATCGAACCAAACAATCCTTTGGCCCACATCAATTTAGGCGCCGCCTATCTTCGATCAGGAAATCTGGAGGGAGCCATTTTAGAAAACCGGTCAGCTTTGCGATTAAACCCCGATCAGCCGGAAGCTCACTTCAACCTTGGCATAGCCTATGCGAGGTCCGGAATGATTGATCAGGCCATCCCTGAATATCAACAAGCCATTAAAATGAGA
The DNA here is from genome assembly GCA_030605265.1 of Pseudomonadota bacterium. Lineage (GTDB taxonomy): Bacteria > SZUA-182 > SZUA-182 > DTGQ01 > DTGQ01 > JAUWIR01. The sequence continues at coordinate 3,047 of JAUWIR010000420.1, forward strand.
CCTGATCACGCAGAGGCCCACTTTAATTTAGGAATTTGCTATCAAAGGAAAGGGGCCCTGGATTTGGCCATTTCAGAATATCAAGAAGCGCTGCGTCTTAAACCGGATTTTAGCAATGCACGAAACCTTCTTGATCAGTTACAGAGAAACTGATAAATAAAAAAGAGGTGAAAAAGCTTACTAATGTTGGTAGAAAATTTTATCACTTGGTTCATGAAGAAAAAAAATGCTCAATACCTTCGTTTCCAAGAAGATCAAGAGCTTGATATTCCCCCTAACCAAAAAGAAAAAAAATACCTTCTCTATATTCATATTCCTTTTTGTGAAAAGTTGTGTCCTTATTGTTCTTTTAATCGCTACCCCTTTGAGGAATCTTTAGCCAGAAGTTACTTTCAAGCCTTGAGAGAAGAATTAAAAATCTATCATGAGAAACAGTATGATTTCTCAGGGGTATATATAGGAGGAGGTACCCCTACCCTTCTTCCGGATGAACTTGACCAAACCTTACAACTGGTCAGAAAGATATATTCAGTAAAGGAAGTGTCAGTAGAAACAAATCCTGATCATTTGGTAAAAGAAAAGCTTAATATTTTACAAACCCTGGGAATCAATAGACTTTCTGTTGGAGTGCAAAGTTTCGATGATTCAATCCTTCGCTCAGTAGATCGATACCAAAAATACGGAAGTGGGCAACAGATTCAAGAGCGGCTCAGCCAAGCAATGAATAAATTTGATACTCTAAATGTTGATATGATTTTTAATTTCCCCAACCAAACGCTGGATATACTCACCCAAGATCTGAAAATTCTTACAGACCTTCAGGTAGATCAGGTTACCTTTTATCCCTTGATGGTTTCCACTTCTACTCAAAAATCCCTCTCGGAAAATTTAGGACAAATGAATTATGGGCAAGAAAAAAAATTTTATTTCACCATTCTGGAAAAACTTTCCCAACAATACCATCCGGCAACTGCCTGGTGCTTTTCAAAAACGAAAAGCATGATTGATGAATATATTGTTGATTACGATGAATATGCAGGACTGGGAAGCGGCGCTTTTGGATACATTAACGGGAACATTTATGCAAATACTTTTTCCTTAGGCCAGTACATCAATGATTTAAAAAAGAGAAAACTGCCTCTAATGGCTCAAAAACGCTTTTCCATAAAAGAACAGATGCGCTATGATTTTCTCATGAAATTATTTGGGGGGGATTTATCTATTAAAACATTAAATGAAAAATATCAAAAAAATTTTCTCCACAACTTATGGAGTGAAATACTGTTCTTTGAATTTCTTGGCGCCATACAAACCGGTTCGGAATCCATTAAATTAACGAAAAAAGGATTATATTATTGGATAATCATGATGAGAGAATTTTTCATTGGTGTTAATAATTTTCGTGATCACTGCAGAAGTAAAATTGGAAAATAATTTGCCCTTATAAAAAATATGGTCTGATCTATTACAACCTGTGCAATCAGATTTTTAGATTCACTAATGAAAAAAAAATATTTGACAGGATAACAGGATAAACATGATTTAAATCCAGTTAATCAAAAAGATTTATCA
>JAUWIR010000101.1 GCA_030605265.1 Pseudomonadota bacterium
AAATACTGGTGCGGGCCATGGTGCAGACTTTTCTCGATAAGTCCCTGTGGGTACGAGAATAACCAGCCGGCGGTACGCAACTGGTATTGCCCTCCTATTTTAAAGTGGACCGGCCTGAGCTGGTGCAGCACCCTAATGTGTTTGTCACCTATGGCTTTTCCGGGGTCCTGGATGAAATTTATACCACCCTGGTTGTTCGGCTGCACTATTCCCATGATTTTGAAATGGATCGTCTCTGGAGCTACGCTGCTGATTTTAAAACACTGGCCGACAAGCCCTGTGGGTTGCAAATGCTTAAGGAAAACCAAGGTCGGGCCAAGCTGAAGGTTTACTTTGATAAGGATATCCCCATTGATACACAAGTTTCCTTCATCAAATACGTGCATGAACATTTGCTAAAGCGAGCCGAAGAAGGAAGTGTGACCCGCGTGCGCACCTATGTCTGCAAATGCGGTGAGCCCGTTAAAAACCTGGATGCGGTTCGGCGGCGTCTGGATTTGGGTAAGGACTTCATCACTTGTCAGTATTGCGATGAACAAATTGTTCTCAAGGATTTGATTGAAGAACGATTCGAATCAGAGGAACTCAAACAAGCCGTCCAGAACATGGACGCTAAGGCACAAATCAATCTGGACAAGGAAAGCCTGGAATTGATCCTGGTCGGCCACGCCTTTTATACGGCTGGGGAAGCAGGACAAATTTTTCGACCCACAGCCAATTCAGATTGGGGTATCGACGGCGAAATTGAATTCAAAAACGATAAAGGCCAAGCTAGTGGTAAACGTGTCTATCTCCAACTCAAATCCGGTGATTCCTATTTGTATAAGCGCAAAAGCGATGGCAAGGAAATTTTTTATATCAAGAAAAAACGACACCCCGAATATTGGACCTCTCAGCCTGAAGAATGCCCGGTGATGCTGGTGATCCGCACATCCGACGGCCAAATTCGCTGGATGAACGTAACCAAGCACCTCCTACAGGTGGGGACCAATGTTGGGCACATTGAATTCGACGGCGAGCCCTTCACTGCCTTAAATCTGGCAAGATTGCGAGATGAATTGATAAACCGATAAACCCAGTCGCTGGGCCTCCCACACAATATGTGCATACCTGAGCAAAGGAACAAGAAACATTACAGGCTGCCACAAAAAAAATTTCATTTCCTTCTCTCTTCCTAAAATAACTTCTCTTGCATTACTATAAAATATGGCGACTCCTGCCGGATATTACTATTATTTTCAAGAGAAAAAATTGAGATCAAGCGTAAAGTTAAAGAGTTATTGATAATGTTAGCTAAATATAAATAAATATTTAGCTAACATTTAGTTGTGGTTAATCCTAATAATTGTTTGTTGTACAAGGACCAAAAAAAGAGAAAATATTCAACCATATGGAAATTCAGTAAGTTACTAATGCATTACAAGGGCAACATGCCCAAAAAAGAATATTCATTATAACCTCGCGTCCTGAAACGTAAACACCAAGATAATTTCAATACATAATGAACAACCCGCACAATAAATGATACAAGATAAAGAAATTTAATTCCGATTATTTTTTTGAAGATTAAGACAGGTTAATACTCCTCATACACTCGGATGCGGTATACCGCAGTGATTATGTAGATTATTTCGAGAATATAAATAGGGAGATAGAATAATGCGAAAATTAAATTTTTCATATATTTTTTTTATTATGCTTATTTTTTCAGCCAATTTTGTTTACGCGGTGAATAAAGGAAAAATACTGTCTGCGGAAACCCGGACTGGAAATTTAAACAATCCGGTCCAAACCGATTCCTTTACTTTCAATGGAGAAGCCGGCCAAACAGCTGTAATCATTATGAGCACAGAAAGTGGATCTTTGTGGCCATACGTTTTTCTTTATGCACCTGATGCGACATTAGAAACATCTGCTTATGGTATTGACGATGTTGCAATCGATCATCAACTCCTACAATCCGGCCTCTATACTATTGTAGTAAGGGGTGGTGGAATTGGAGATTATAGTTTATCCTTTACCAAAATTCCGGCAATTCAGACTTCTCCTTAACATACGTCTTATTTTAAACCGGAATGAATTTTATCCAGGCGATACACTAATAGTCTATGCTCATATAGTTAATGGCCCTGATGCAGTTAATGTTGAAGAAAAAATATGGATTGTGTATCCCAATGGAGAACAAATGTCAATCGGCAATCCACATTTTACTTTTACAGTGATACCGAATGCTGATATAACAGAAGAGATATATAGTTATACCTTTGATGGTAGCGAGATTTCAGGAACTTATAATATTGGTTCTAGATTATTAAAGCCTATAAGTGGTAGAGAGATAAGTGTAAATATTGAATCCTATAATTTTCAGGAATAAGGTACCAAGGGCATACAAGGGCATGAAGGAAAAGAAGGAATAAAAAAATCTTCATGCTCTTCATGTCATGGTGAAATAAAAAAATGTAACCTGAGAAATGAAGGATGCCGAAAATTTATAGCTGTGATAACCTGAAGAGTTCGAAAAAAAATCTGGAAATAAAATTTTAAAACCTCTAAAATAATACATCCAATCAAAAAAATGAGGGATTTTCTATGAAGGTACAAGATAAGTATTATCGAACAGTCTGGATGGAGGACGGTGTTGTTAAGCTGATCAATCAGCCCTTACTGCCTGATAAATTTGAGATTTACTCATCAAAAGACTATCAACAAACAGCTCAAGCCATAAAAACCATGATAGTAAGAGGCGCAGGGGCAATAGGTGCAGCAGCCGGGTATGCTCTGGCCCAGGCTTTTTTTGCTGATGAAGATAGAAAAAAAGCAGCGGAAGTAATCAAAAATACACGGCCCACGGCCCAAAATCTTTTCTATGCTGTTGAAAGAGTGCTTAAAGCAAACGACAAAGAGGAAGCCCTTAAAATAGCCATTCAGATTGCTGATGAAGACGCAGAGGCTTGCAAAAAAATAGGGGAGTTCGGCGAATCTTTAATAGAACATGGGGCGAAAATATTGACCCATTGTAATGCGGGATGGCTCGCTTTTGTAGACTGGGGCACTGCCCTATCACCAATTTATAGGGCTATAAGAAAAGGGAAAGAGGTTTTTGTTTATGTGAATGAAACCCGCCCAAGGCTTCAGGGGGCCAGGTTAACTGCCTGGGAGCTTTCACAAGAAAAAGTCCCCCATGCCATCATTGCCGATAATGCAGCAGGGTATTATATGAAAAAACAGGAAATTAATTTTGTTATTACCGGAGCTGACAGGATCGCTTTGAATGGAGATACTGCCAATAAGATTGGGACTTATACGAAAAGTGTTTTAGCCAAAGAAAATAACATCCCCTTTTACATTGCCGCCCCTACTTCCACCATTGATTTTCATTGCCCCTCAGGGGAGCACATTCCCATTGAAGAAAGAGATGAAAAAGAGGTGCTGGAGGTAAGGGGAGTGAGACTATCCCCTCAGGAAAGCAGGGCCAAAAATCCTGCCTTTGATGTAACTCCCCATGAATATATTAAAGGCATTATCACAGAGAAGGGAATTTTCACTCCGGATCAGATTAAAGATTTAGCTACAGATTAATAGCCATTGCTTAAAGATTTAGTTACAGATTTGGCATTGCCTTGGACTAATCACCTTCAAAGGTAACCAGATTAAATACATTATACCCGGCATCCATTAATTTCTTTTTGCCGCCAATATCAATTAAATCCACAAGAAAGCTACACTCAACTACTCCCCCGCCTAATTTATTGATGAGATTACAGGCAGCCAGGGCCGTCCCTCCTGTGGCCACTAAATCATCCACCACCAGGACTTGAGTCCCTTCCTGGATGGCATCTCTATGGACCTCAATCTTATCAGTACCGTATTCAAGTTCATATTCCTCGGAAACAGTTTCAGCAGGAAGTTTGCCTGGTTTTCTAATAGGCACAAAGCCAACACCCAATCTGTGCGCAAGGGCCGCCCCGGTAATAAAACCCCTGCTTTCAATTCCGGCCACAACATCTATGTTCATGTTCCTATAGCGATCAACCAAAAGATCAATGGCCTCATTAAACCCTTCACTATCTTTCAGCAAAGTAGTTATATCCCGAAACATTATGCCCTGTTTTGGCCAATGGGGCACTGTTCTTATTCTTTCTCTGATCTTATCAGACATGATGTTTCTCATTCCTTTAACAACCTGTATGAGTAAACTGGTAACTTTTTCCACATTTTGGGAAAAGATCTTCATTATTTCATCCCACGATACCGGCGCTTCATCCTCTTTCCAGCAATCATAGTCAGTGCTCATGGCAACGGCGGCATAGGGTATGCCCATTTCATTGGCTAGAATTGCCTCCGGGGCCACACTCATATTAATAACATCAGCACCCCATATCTGAAACATTTTGCTTTCCGCTTTGGTTGAAAATCTGGGGCCTTCAATTGTTACCACTGTTCCTCGTTTATGATGATCAAGTTGAAGTTCTTTACAGGCATCAATTAACAATTTTCTTAATACTTCTGAAAAAGGTTCCGCCATGGGAGTATGTACTGCTTTTTCCGGTTCAAACTGTTCATGATAGGTTATTTTCCTGTGCCTGGTAAAATCAATAAATTGATCAAGGATCACCAAGTCCCCTCTTTTGATCTTCCCTTTTAATGAACCGCAAGCGGTAGTGGCCAAAATATGCGTGCAGCCTATTTCTTTTAAAGCATAGATGTTTGCTCTAAAATTAACCTGGCTCGGTGGTATAGTATGCCTTCGTCCATGCCTGGGCAGGAGGGCTACCTCAACGCCGGCTATTTTCCCCTCTTTTATCAAACAAGAAGGTTTGCCATAGGGTGTCTCAAGGTCTATTTCCCGGGCTTCATCTAATATTTTTGGATCATCTAATCCTGAACCGCCAATAAGGCCAATTTTTACCATTCGTTTTTCTCCCAATTACTATTATCCTATAATTGTGGACTGATAATTGTGGACCGAATCTATTCTAAAAACCCAGCTTTCCTATTAATAATTCATGAATAAAATTATTATTAAATTTTGCCAAACAGACACAAGTAGACAACATTACGGTATTTTTAAGATGAGAAAAAGATTATAAAATTTTTTTGATTGTTAAATATCGGCACAAAACCAGGAAGCTAGCTAATCTGAATATTTCAAGAGAAAAATAGGAATGACAAGGAAATGAGATTATTCTGCTAGGTGGGACCTGTCTTCTACCTTCTCTCTAAGCCCGTTAAGCAAATCTTCAAGCCTGCCCATGGCCGATGATTTTTCGTGGAAAGCTTTTAGCCACTGCCGATGCTCTGTTGAGAGCACCTCATGGACGGCCTCAACAAACCTGGAGAGTAATTCTGTTTTTCCTTTTATGAGGCCAAGTCGAACTTCGTCAAGATTCGCCTTCAATGCACGCAAGCCCCTTCCCGTGCGATCATAGCGCTCTGCATTTCGACCATATTGATTTATTGCCTCGGAAATCCCTATAAGGGCGGCAAATGCCTGAGCCACCAAAGCAAGCCCTGCTATGGCTGTCCATTTGGAAGAAATAAAGCCGAGTCCACCGGCCAGACCATTGGCCAAAGACACCAATCCCATTGTCAGGGTGCCCAGCAAAACAGCCCTTTTTGCCCTTGAGGAGTGACCACTTCCGCGAAGCTGGTAATAGATTATCTGTACATCCAATTGGAATCGGCGAAAATACTCAAGCTTGATAAGAGCCGGAAAAAGAGCGCTCTTACCTCCTTCACTCTGTGGTCTGGTAATGAGATCAAAATAATGCAGCCGTTGGGTTTCCGCTTCCGCTCTTTTCTCCATCCACTCTGTCAACAAATTGGCTTTTTGAATATAGTTGAGGCACATGGAGGCTGCTACACCAAAAAGAACACCCCCAATACCAAAAAAGAGGGGGGAATATTTTTCTAATAGCGCAAGATGAGACCCTCCTGCAGCCAAAATACCGGCAACCATGAGACATGCACTGAAACAGGCAGTCAGGAAAATAAATCGATTCCCCCAGGAGGACCAAAATTTAAATTTTTTCTGGGCCTCAATTGCTTTTTTATCCCGCGATCGGTATTCTTCAGCCGTAGCTTGGACATCCGATCGTTTTAGAATTGGGATTAAATCCGGGGCTTGCTCCTTGAACACTTCAATGTGCTCTTCCGGTTTTAAGATATAATCATCCGGCTCATTATGGCCGAGGGCCTTTTGAGCTTTTTCTATTAAATCGGTCTCATCACTCATATATTTTTTTCTCCTTTATATTCTACTATTTATCATTGTTTAATATAGTGCTTCCAGATAGCGCTTCAGGGATGGGGGTATCCTCTTCAATTGTTACTGGGGTGCGCCATGCCATGATATAACTGCATAGCAGTATAGCAAAGGCCATTATTATGCAGCCATCAGCTTAATAACCGGCTTTACTAGCTGATAAGCAGCATAAATAAAATAAAAATTTCTGGTATACGATGTACTTATTTTTCAAAATACTGCCTTATTTCTTCAAGAGATTTTCTCTTCTTTTCCCCCGATGTTTCCAATTTTCCCTCAGGGTACCCCATACTGATAATTATATGCACTTTCTTTTTAGATAGGCCGAGGACTTTTTGCACAGATTTCTCATTGAACCAGCCTATCCAACAGGTCCCTAAACCCTCCTCTGCTGCTTGCAGAATAAAATGATCACAAGCAATGCCGATATCAATCAAATTAAACTGCGTCCCCCTGAAATATCCTCCAAGTCTGGCTGCATAAGTAGATTCTTCTGTAACCACCACAATGAGGACTGTCGCCTTTTTGGCAAAGGCATTATTTCCATAAATCCCTGAAAAGGCCATATCTGCAAGATCATTTTTTCTTTTTTCATTATCCACTACAATAAATGACCAGGGTTGAGAATTGCACGCGGAAGGTGCAAGACGAGCAGCTTCCAAGCATTTCTCAATGAGCTGCCTTGGCACGGGTTGAGAGGAATATTTTCTGACACTTCTTCTTTTCTTTATAAGCTCATGAAATTCCATACTAACTATCTCCCCTTTTCAAAATATCGACCGTTTTCCCTTATTATGATTACTTGTACACTTTTATTCTACTATATCTATATCAATATTCTGGTAAGCCGGCAAAATTTTTGCATCTATTTTAGGGATACATTGCAAAGGAAATTAGGAAATTTATCCCTATACTAAAAGAAGGTTGAATTAATTACCGATTTATGTAAAACTATTATAAAGTTAAAAAATTAACTTTGAAAAAAAATTTAATCTATTACTCCATGGATAAAAAAAAATATGAAAAAAATCATTATTTTACTTTTAGCATATTTTATGGTCACTTTCTCTTATGTTAACCACATTTATCCACAAACGTATACAGTGGAAGATTATATCGAAGGGTTTAATTCATGGTCCTCAACTTCAGAAGATTTTCTTAATATTGCCGAAATACTAGGAACTAAATGGAATAGTACTTATTCATATGATGGAAAAGAATACAACCATACTTTAGAAATTGGTAGTGAACCCAAAGAGGACACAAATAATAATAAATATTATGTTAACTGCAAACTTGATAATATAGCAGGAGTGGGATATACAGATAGATATGGTATAGTATGTATATTCTCCCCAGATGGCGGAAAAAAATTTGAACACTACACTTTCAAAAATACTAGCCAATCCTCAGTGACTGGAACATTTATTCTCTATGACACATCTAATTCAAGTAATTCCTATATAACAAGTTTTCAATTAACAAAAACAGGAACGAGTGATACTGATGTGAGCGAATCAGATTCATCATCAGATGATCAAAATGATACTAAGGAACCCCCAAAATATGCAGACCCGGATACCGTATTTAAATTTGTCACAGAGGATGACAATGGAAAGGAAGTATCCGGATGTTTTATTCAAAATTTTTCATGGTAAATTCTTCCCCAAAAAAATTCTGTGGATAACTTTTCTTCTTTGACCACTCAATCTTTAAAATTTTCCAATCCAATCGATCTCTTCAGATAACTTATTGAATAAATTGATATTTTATAGTGCTTTAACTTGGTGCAGGAAATGCTATCTATTTAAATTTTTCAGGTAGTTGCCTTTGCATCCCTTTCCTTTATCCACAGCTTATTAACATCTTCTGTGGAAACTTAACCTAACACCTCTTAAGAATTACTTATCTCAACAACCCCTGAAAGTGTCGGGTTAAAAGATGCTCGAAAATTGATTAATTTCAATCTGTAAGCACTGTTTATCCTTTCACATGATAAGATTAATTTTTATTTTAATATTTTTTTCCAAATTATTACTAGAAATCCTAAACACATTTTGTCATAATAAATAAAAAATTTTAAATTTTTTTATTTTAGGTCTTAAAAATTTATTTAAATTTTTATAAATTATCTTTTCAGAACAGGAGGGACCTTAAGTGAGGGAAAACAAGCTTTTTATAACAGTTAACTTTTTTTGTTTAATTTTATTCTTTAGTACCAACCCACTACTGGCTGCGCCAACACCTCAAATGGCTAAAGAGGTTGTAGATTATTACTATAATGGTCAAGAAGAAGGCCCTATTCTTATGGAAGCTAAAATATGCAATAGCTTGGAAAAACTTGACTGTATTGAAGAATCTCCATCAAAAAATTTCTCCAGTGGTGAAACAATTACTGTCTGGATGAAATTCCTGGTCCCTAAAGGCGCTACCTATGATGATATCCTTGTAGAATATAAATATAACAATGTAGTCTGGCGAGTAACACCTTATAAAATTGAAGGCTCTATACGCTACAGGGTTATTGATAAATATAAACCCGGCAAAGTTGGCAGATGGACTATTAGTATTAAAAAAGGGGCTAAGGAATTAAAAAGCTTTACCATAAATATTACGGAAAAAGACTAATATTTACATCCCGGGATGAAGATAACCGGCAATGAGTTTAAGTCCCTCTGTAATCCGGGGAGAGGGACGATGGATAAGGTCGGCTTCAATAATATAAAGGCGTTTATTTTGGATTGCCGGAAGTATTGGCCACTTTTGCCACCATAAGAGACTTTCCTTAGTAACCTTATTTGATCCCATAGAGGATAAGATAATAACTTCCGGTTTTTTGGCTACAATTTCTTCTAAACCGCAGAGGGGATATTTGGTCAAAGAGTTCCCGGTAATATTTTCTCCGCCTGCCATTTCTATAAGATCATTGGCAAAGGTATGTTTACCAACCGCCATAATAGGATCATTGCTCACTAAAAAGAGCACTCGTGGTCTGCCTGCAGTCTTACTGATTTTTTCTTGAACATGGTTTAAGTCCCGGGTCATTTTTTGCACTACGATATCAGCCTGCTTTTCTTTCCCCACGATCTTTCCAATAACATCTATAGAGTAAAAAATGTCCTTAATACTTTCAGCAGGCAAAATTAATACCGGGATGTTAATACTGTTTAATTTATTAAAAATACTTTCTTTATTCCCTGAAGCGCTTATCACCAAGTCCGGATTAAGCCCTATTATTCTCTCGGGATTAGGATTTATAAGCCCGCCAACGGAGACTTTCTTTTTTGTTTGAGCCGGATAATTACAAAAATCCGTCACTCCTATAATTTTATCCTCCGCATTTACGGCAAAGAGTATTTCCGTTATGCTGGGAGCTAAAGAGACAATCCTTTGGGGAATCAGTTCAGGCCCTAAATTACGATAATAATAGTTCTGAGCCCCTGTAAGATTGGGCAACAAAAGAGAAAAAATTATCACTATATAAAAATAAATCTTTTTCATTCAATAATAAACCTCAAAACAAAAAAAGTTTTAAACCGTGTTCCGTTTAACCGGGAAATCATCTTTTCTCTATAATTAAATAAATTTTTATCATAAAAAAATATTCTCTGTCAACTTAAAATTGATAAACTGATAAATCAATTCTCAGGGTTACGCTACGTTCACCCTAAGCTAGTATGATAGTTCCCTTTCAGGGAATTAAAAAACTAATACAATATTTGTAACCAACGTAACCACCGAATCCTAAATTAAAATCAATCATTTTGGAACCTAATTTTGAAGTTATAAAAAAACATATTTGCCCCAACGGGGCATTTCATATTAGCATAGGGTGAGCGGAGCGTAACCCTATGTGGCGTGATAT
>JAUWIR010000311.1 GCA_030605265.1 Pseudomonadota bacterium
AGAGAGATTTTCGAATATAGCCTCAGGGTCTAATTTCATATGGGAAATTACTTTTTTCACTTGCTGAAGGGCTTGCCGGCTTCCTTCATTTACATCCATGGTCTCTTGAATAAGATCTCGGCTGACCGACAAAGCATTTTCACCCTCAGAGGCGAAACAGCTGCTCACCTGGTAATATTCCACTATTGAGGAGCTATATTTTCCCAATCCGCCAATGACTACCTCAAAAACCGTACCCCTCAGTCCTTGTGGTACTTCTTGAGGGAGAAAGGCAATTCGCAGACCCTGTTGGCGTATAATATCGCCTTCATCAGGGGTGATGTCACCATTTATCAACTTCAATAAGGTTGATTTGCCAACCCCGTTTCGGCCAAGAAGACAAACCCGTTCGCCACCCTCGATCTGTAAATTCACGCGCTCAAGCAGTAATGGGCCTCCAAAACCCATGTCCACCTTATGCATACTTAACAGTGCCATGAATAACCTCGCCTCTCAGAACTAAGCATATCTCTTTTCGATGAGCAGGATCAGTTCTCCAGGGGGATGCTCTGGAGAAGTTCCTCATTGGTAGGATATTTTTTAAAAAGCTTCAGCATTTTGTTGACCGCATCTTTAGGATTTTGTTCCGCCAGCATTCGTCGAAGTTTGGTAATCCGCTGATAATCATCAGGACTATGAAGAAGGGCATCTTTGCGGGTGCCGCTTGCAGGCAGATCAATGGCGGGGAAAATACGTTCTTCGGCGATCGAGCGGTTGAGGATTATTTCGCAATTACCAGTACCCTTGAATTCTTCAAAGATAACTTGGTCCATACGTGAACCAGTATCGACCAGGGCGGTGGCAATGATGGTGATTGATCCGCCGTCCTCAATGTTGCGTGCAAGACCGAAGAAACGCCGGGGGATTTCCATTGCCCCAGCCCCCATGCCGCCGGAAAGGGTCCGACCTCCCCTGTTCCTTGTGTCTTTGAGATTAAAGGCCCGACCCATGCGGGTAAGGCTGTCCACCATGACCACAACATCGCGCCCACACTCAAGCTCGGTCCTGATATGAGAAAGAGTAAGCTCCGCCAGCTCCACGTGTTCCCGAATGCTTTGATCACTTGAACTAGCCAACACTTCAGCCTCCACTGCACGGCGGAAATAGGTCACCTCCTCCGGCCTCTCATCCAGCAGCAGCACAATGATACGCGTTGCAGGATCGTCTGCGTGAATGGCTTTGGCAATCTCCTCTAAAATGGTAGTCTTCCCAGCCTTAGGCGGCGAAACGATCAATCCTCGCGCTCCTTTACCAATGGGCGCAAAAAGATCAATCATGCGCATACTTGTTTCACCAGTATCTGCCAGGTGAAACCGATTACAGGGATTAACTGCAATAAGATCAGTGTAGGGTGTACGCACCTGAAATTCTTCGGGGGGAAGGCCACAGACTGATTCAACCGCTACTAATTCTTTCCCCATTCTGGTGTTTCGCACAGGACCAATGATGGTTGCTCCCTCAGCAAGTTCATGCTTCTGCATGAGCATGGACGGCACAAATATTTCAGTTGGCCCCGGTCGAAAAGATTGCCTTGGGTTCAGGAGCAGGCCCATTCCCCTTCTGGTACGTTTTAAAACTCCGCTGACAATGTCTGTCATAAAAATATGTCCTCCTAATTATTACTCTACTATTACCCTTTGAAAATTTCATAAATAAAACCTCATCGGAACTTATTCCTATGGAGATTTACCTTGCGCTTTTTTTAAATTAAAAATCAATCCGGCCTTTGTCGTCTCGTAAGATATACCTAATTTGATGAAAGGGGGGAAGGGGTGATTAAATTAAGCTGTTAAGCTGTTAAGCTGTTAAGCTGTTAAGCTGTTAAGCTGCATAAATAAAATAAAAATTCCTATGCTTTAAATTTAGTTTCAATTGACCTATTGTTTCTCACCAAAAACAGACAATCTCAATTTATAGAATACAAGAGGCACTCCGACAAATAAGAAATAAATCAAATTGTGTCAGAAAAGCTGTATTCTCTCACAGTTTGTGGGGATAGTCAAACAAAAAGCTCGATTATCAACAATTCTTCTCATTTTTTATAATCTTTTGTGAACCACAGATTCATGTAAGTTTTATGGTATAATCACAAGTAAGAACCTAAAAGAAAAATAAACCTAACTTTTTCACCGCAGAGAGCGCAGAGTTCGCAGAGAAAATACAAGAAAAACTCTGTGTTCTCTGCGGTAAATTGTATTTTTTTTTAAGATATAGATTTCATAACAGAATTGCTGCCTTGAACCATCTTTACAGTCGCAAAGAATAAGGTAAAAAAAGTTAAATGCAGGATTTTCATAAAAGGGCCATGAAAAAAACAAATAAATTTGCTCTTTATTCTCTATCTCTTACACTATTTTTTCTTTTCTTCTTTATTCCCTTAAGAGACAGTTTCCCTTCTTATGCCGATATTCAGCATCTGATTGTCCTTCATACAAATGACACCCATGGTCATCCAACAAAATTTTTATATTATCCAATGCCGGATGTAGGAGGGCTGCCTGCACGAGCTACCCTGGTCAACAGCATAAGAGAAGAGCATAAAAATGTTCTTCTCTTAGATGCCGGCGATCTTAATACAGGAAAAGCAGAGTCAAATCTTTTTAAAGCCAAACCGGACATTGAGGGCTACAACTACATTGGTTATGATGCCATGGTTTTAGGAAACCATGAATTTGACAATCCGCCACATATCTTACAGAGGCAAAGAAAGTGGGCCAATTTCCCCTTTCTTTCCGCAAATGTAAAAACAAAAGACGGTCAGTATTTAACCCGGCCGTATCTGATAAAAAAATTTAAAGGCTTCACTGTAGCCATCTTTGGACTTACCACCACAGCAACCAAAATAATTGCCTGTGCTCAAAATACCAAAGAGGTAATCTTTGAAGATGAAATAGAGGTGGCCAAAAAACTTGTCCCCAAATTAAAGAAAGAGGCTGATATCATCATCGCCTTAGTTCATATGGGCATTCAAGAATCTATGCAAAAAGGCTCAAAAAAATTGGCCTCAGAAGTGAGCGGTATCCATCTGATTGTGGATGGCCATACCCATACCAACCTTGATCAGCCTATTATTATTTCGCACCCAAAAACTAATCATAAAACTATCCTTGTACAAGCATGGAAATGGGGTCTTGTTTTAGGGAGAGTGGATCTTTGGATAAAAGAAAAAAAAATAATCGACTTTGCCTTTCAATCCATCCCTATCAACCTTAAAAGAATTGAAAAAAACAAAAAAGGAAAAAAAGTATTCTCCCCTATCGGAAAACCAATACCTGAGGATGAAACTCTGTTGTCTATGCTGCAGCCATATATCACCAAAACAGAAGCCCTCCTTTCAGAAAAAATAGGTTATGCAGAAAAATTTTTTTCTTCCAAGGATATACGAGAAAGAGGTATCCCACTGGGAGATTTAGTAGCAGATTCCATGCTCTGGTATATGAAAAGCAAGGGCGCTGATTTTGCCCTGCAAAATGGAGGAGGAATCAGGACAAGTCTTCCCAAAGGGCCAATCATCAAAAAAACAGTATATGAGATTCTCCCCTTTGATAATACGGTAATCGTTATTACTCTGACCGGTTCTCAAGTAAAATCCATGTTTGACCATATGGCTGCTGCCCATGGCGGGGCTTTCCCTCAGGTATCTGAGGGCGTGTCTTTTACCCTTAATAAACAAAAGAGAAAATGTGAAAATATTCTTATACAAGGAAAACCTCTTGAAAAGGCAAAAACCTATAAAATTGCCACCAATTCTTATTTAGCAGGTGGCGGAGATGGATATAAGATATTTCTGCAGGCCCTTGACCTGTATGACACCTCGGCATTCCAAAGAGATGTTCTCATCAAATATATTCAGCATTTAGGGGGCAAAATAAAGCCAAAGGAAACTCATAGAATCAGGATTATTGATGATCAAAAATAAAATTTTTGACATTATACTCCTGTTAGGAAAGTCCCCAATTTGATATATTGTAGAGAGGAGAAAAAGCTATAAATTAAAAAGTTTTAAGGAGTTATCATGATTACAGGTTTTCTTCCCACTACTCGCCAAGAGCTAATAAAATTGGGGTGGGAAACCCCGGATGTAATTTTAATTTCCGGTGATACCTATATTGATTCCTACTATTTTGGAACAGCCTTAATAGGCAAACTGCTGGTGAGTGCCGGATACTCTGTGGGGATTATTGCCCAACCAACACTAACTAATGATAAAGACATTACTCGTCTAGGCGAACCTAAGTTGTTTTGGGGAGTTACCTCAGGGTGTGTGGATTCCATGGTGTCAAACTACACAGCCACTGTAAAACGCAGAAAAAAGGATGATCTTACTCCCGGCGGTTTAAATACACTGCGCCCGGACAGAGCTGTGATTGCATACACCAACCTTATCCGCCGCTATTTTAAAAACACCAAACCGATTGTTCTAGGCGGGATTGAAGCAAGTTTACGACGCATCTCCCATTATGACTATTGGGACAATAAAATAAGACGCTCAGTTCTTTTTGATGCCAAAGCGGATTATCTTGTCTATGGGATGGGGGAAAAAGCTGTGCTTGAGCTTGCGGAAAAACTCCGGGGTAATATAGAGGGGAATAAAAAAATAATTGATGTCAGGGGTATCTGTTGTATTGGCAAGGAAAAGGTAACAGACTACATCGAACTTCCCCCTCATGAAATCGTCTCAAGGGATAAGAAAAAATTTATAGAAATGTTTACAATTTTTAATGAGAATACCGACCCTTTTACTGCCAAAGGATTATGCCAGAAACAGGACACCAGATACCTTATTCAGAACCCACCTCAGTTTCCCCTCTCTACTAAAGAACTTGACAGAGTGTATGAACTTCCCTTTATGCGGGATGTTCATCCCTACTATAAAAAATTTGGCCAAGTCCGCGCACTTGAAACTATCAAATTTTCCATAACCACTCATAGAGGTTGTTACGGTGGATGTAACTTCTGTGCCATCAGCCTTAACCAGGGAAGAAGGGTCTCAGAGCGCAGTGAATCCTCCATTATCAGGGAAGCAAAAATACTGACCAAGCGCCCGGATTTCAAAGGTTACATCAATGATGTTGGCGGACCAACAGCCAATATGTACGGGATTGAGTGTGGCCGAAAAAAAACCCAGGGGGCCTGTCATGAAAAACAGTGCCTTTTCCCTTCACCCTGCAAACACCTTCCGATCAGTCATAAACGTCAGATTACTCTGTTGAGAAAACTTGCCGCTCTTCCCAAAGTAAAAAAAGTCTTTATTGCTTCAGGGATTCGCTTTGATTTAGTGCTTCAGGACAAAGCAACCGGCCAAGAATATCTCAAACAAGTACTCCAATACCATACTTCAGGGCAAATAAAAGTGGCACCGGAACACTCTGAGGAAAAAATTCTTCATCTCATGGGAAAACCCGGCCGGGTTCTTCAATTTAAGAAGATGTTTCAAAAAATCAATGCCACCCTTAATAAAAAGCAATATCTCACCTATTATTTCATTGCTGCACACCCTGGTTGCACCTATGAAGACATGATGAAACTCAGAGGATTTGTAAAAAATGAACTCAGGCTTTTCCCTGAACAGGTCCAGATTTTCACACCAACCCCTTCAACCTGGTCTACCCTGATGTATTATACGGAAATAAACCCCTTTACCGGGAAAGATCTTTTTGTTGAAAAAAACAATAAGGCTAAAGAAAAGCAGAAAAACCTGGTGACCTCTTCATGAACTTAGCGCCCATGGCGGGC
>JAUWIR010000583.1 GCA_030605265.1 Pseudomonadota bacterium
AGAGTAATGCGCCGCCTTGAGCCGTCAAAAGCATACCATAACGAACTTATGGACATGGCCGAGGAACTCTTCTTTTTAGTCAATCAGGAGGAGGATGAAAAAGCCCTTGGCCTCCTGACTCAGCCCAATAAGAATAAACCGGCAGGGGTCCTTCTTATTTGTTCAAATCAAGGTCTATGTGCAGGATTCAATTTGGGGCTCTACCACGCCTTGGAAAAATTGGAAAGCTCCCTCAAGGAACAGGGCATCGGCTTACGATTTTATGCTGTGGGAAAAAAAGCCGTCCACTATCTTGATAGAAGGGAACTTCCTATTGAGTATAAGTTATTAAAATTTAATGATAAATTTACCTATGACGAAATTGAAGACCTGTCCTGTCGATTAAAAAAAGATTATCAAGATGGCCGGCTCAGTGAACTCTATATGATTTATACTCATTATGCAGCAGGCGCCACCTATGAAGTAGTGCAAGAGCCGCTGCTTCCATGGAAAAGACTTTCTCGGAAGATGGAAAAGGAAAAACCTCCCAATGTGCGGCCAACGCTCTGTCAGCCTAATGTGGCAGGATTAATACAGTCCCTCATCCCGGAAATTATTCGCAACAGGACTTATAAGGCCCTGTTGGAAAGTATGCTCTGTGAGCATATCATTAGAAGAATTGCCATGAAACAAGCCACAGATGCAGCAGATGATATGATCGATGAATTGCGAGGTATGTACCATAATATACGAAAAGCGCGCATAACCCAGGAAGTGAATGAAATGATGGGAACCGTGCTGGCGCTTCAAAAGGATTAAATTGCAGGGGGGAGACCATGAATGTAGGAAAAGTGATCCAGGTTATAGGCTCGACTATGGATGTAGAATTTCCCCAAGGGGAAATACCGCAAATTTATAATGCCTTAACTGTTGAAGTAGAAATAGAAGGGAATAAATCCCTTTTAACTGCAGAAGTACAGCAGCATATTGGTGGGGGGATCGTACGCACTATCTCTTTAGGATCAACTGACGGTGTTGCTCGCGGCATGAAAGTAATTGACACCGGGCACCCTATCATGATGCCTGTTGGGGAAAAGACCCTGGGACGGGTCTTTAATCTCAAGGGAGATTACATGGATGGTGGAGAAGAAACCATTATTGAAGAGCAAAAACCGATCCATCATGAACCCCCCAAATTCATGGATGTTGAAGCGAAACTGGAGCTTTATGAAACAGGGATTAAAGTGGTGGATTTGCTTGAGCCCTATGTAAAAGGTGGAAAAACAGGCCTCTTTGGTGGCGCCGGAGTTGGGAAAACTGTTATCATTATGGAATTGATCAATAATATTGCCAAAGTACACGGCGGGTATTCTGTTTTTGCCGGAGTAGGAGAGAGAACTCGCGAAGGCACGGACCTTTGGTTGGAAATGAAAGAGGCCGATGTTTTAAAGAAAACAGTGCTGGTCTACGGACAAATGAATGAGCCCCCTGGAGCAAGACTTCGAGTGGGTCTTTCTGCTGTTACTGTAGCTGAATATTTCCGAGACCACCACCATGTTGATGTTTTGCTGTTTATTGACAATATCTTCCGCTTTTCCCAGGCAGGCTCTGAAGTATCTGCTCTTTTAAGCAGAATGCCTTCTGCTGCCGGATATCAGCCCACCCTGGCCACGGAAATGGGTGAATTGCAAGAGCGCATTACCTCTACCAAGTTTGGTTCCATCACCAGTATTCAAGCTGTTTACGTACCGGCTGACGACATCACTGATCCGGCACCCGCAGCTACTTTTTCCCATTTGGATGCTACCACGGTGCTTTCTCGAAAAATTTCCGAGAAAGGGATCTACCCTGCTGTAGATCCGCTGGAATCTTACTCCAGGGTCCTTGTTCCTGAAATTGTCGGGAAAGAACATTATGATATTGCCAGAGAAATTCAAAAAATTCTGCAGCGATACAAAGATTTGCAGGACATTATTGCCATCCTTGGCATGGATGAATTATCTGAAGAAGATAAACTTATTGTGCGCAGGGCCCGCAAAATAGAAAAATTTCTCTCCCAGCCCTTCTTTGTTGCTGAAACCTTTACCGGCCAACCCGGAAGATATGTAAAACTTCAAGACACTATTGAGAGCTTTAAAGAGCTTTTATCAGGCCGCTGCGATAATATTCCGGATCAGGCCTTCTATATGGTAGGAGACATTGAAGAGGCAATAGAAAAAGCAAAGACCATGCACCGAAAATAAAATGGAACCAAAAATGTCATAACTATTCTTATCAAGGAGGCAATTCTAAGGTGGTAAGAAATATTGAAGAAACAGGGGCTAATCCCCTTCAGATAAAAATTATTACTCCCAGTAAAATTCTTCTGGAGGAAAAAGCAGAGCATGTAATTATGTCTACCACAGAGGGAGAATTGGGGATATACGCAAACCATGCTCCCCTCATGGCGGAAATCCATCAGGGCCCTATAAAAATTCATCTAATGGATAAACGCTTGCTCAATCTCTCTTTCAATCATGGTTTAGCCAGGGTCAAAAATAACCTTCTGACTATCTTAGTCCACGGTCAGGTAAAGTTGGACGAGGCTTAAAGGGTTTACTTTAAAGCCATACCTTATAAAAAAATTCTTACCTTTGCCACAAAGGCGCTAAGACACCAAAAAAATCTTCGCGCAAGTTATACCAAAAATAAGCACAAAATTCAGAATAAGCTCCTCAAATCAAAGATCGCTCAAATTAATCTTAAAAATACACCTTCTCTATATTCTAAGCTAAAGAAAAAATGCTCTTTATTCCGATATAATTGGTATCTGAAAAAGCACGTTGCCTTAAAAATGTGTGATGAAGAAAAAACCTGTAAGGATTTTAATATAGAATCCTGTATGAACAAAGAGGTCTATTTTTGCCATCCTGAGGACGATATTCATCAAGTTGAGGAGTTGATGAAAATACATAAAGTTCATCGAATTCCTGTAACAGATCAAAACGGTGCACTTGAGGGGATAATCTCTTTGGCGGATTTAGCGCGAGAAGCGTACAAGGAAAAACAGGAAGGAGAATATGAATTACCTGAATTAGATCTTGCTGAAATTATTGAACAAATCGATACACCATAAATTTTGTGTCGGGAGCATTTAGTTTTAGCAGTATTATTTATACACAGCT
>JAUWIR010000345.1 GCA_030605265.1 Pseudomonadota bacterium
GGAAGAGATGATATATTCATTAGTCTTTCCTCATAGCGCAAATATTAATCATAACAGAATTTCGATTTTGGCCCCAATTGGAACTGCATTAATCGGATATAAAGTCGGTGATGTTATTAAATGGAAAGTTCCAGGCGGGGTGAGAAAGTTAAAAGTTGAAAAAATTCTGTACCAACCCGAAGCAGCCGGGCATTATGATCTATAGCCCTCCTTATCTATAAATTTGTTTTCAAATAGTGCAGTGTGGTATACCTATACTATCCCAAAATTACCAAAACTAATGCTTGCTATCAATGCATGATAGAATTTGAGGATACCCACGAGCGGCTTTAGGCCATTCTGATGAGGGTGTTGTACTGTAGCCAAGGATAATCTAAACGAGGGTTCCAGGTAAGTAAGGTCGGGTTAGATATAAATCAACTCCTTCAGTGCAAGTTCTTAGAGGGCAATAAGCCCTCTAAGGCTGGGGACATCAAAGGTGATTTGTTCACCTTCGATTAACTTGCCGCGTTCATGTTTGGAAGGAATTTAAATTCTTAATGACGAGCAGCTTGTCGAAGAGAATAATATAAAAAAGATAAAAAACCAATATTATTGGAATAGCCTAGGTATCCGATTAAAATTTTAGGAGTAGGTGGCCCTAAAAATATTTGTAAAAAAAGGCTACCCCTTTCTCTCCGACAAGACTGCTAAGTTTATACCTAAATCATCGATCCTTATAAATGACCATTACTGTTAAAATCTCTTTTAACGCAAAGATTATGCCATATTTGCTTCATAAATTAACAAAAGGTCTATCATGTTGAAATTAATAGAAGAATTAACTATTGATATATTTTTATGGGACTAATAACTTAAAGGGACTTTGGTGCCTTACCAGCACTTGTAGGGATTGAATTTTCTCGGCAAGGTAAATAATTAATTGATTTTTTTAGTAATTATTATGATTCTGATTATTAAGGAAGGTGTTGTTGATAATTCAGCAATAATTGTTGGACTTTCAGCAATTATTGCCGGGTACCTCATTTTCATTACCAGGGGATTCAAGAGAATATT
Source organism: Pseudomonadota bacterium (assembly GCA_030605265.1). Classification (GTDB taxonomy): domain Bacteria; phylum SZUA-182; class SZUA-182; order DTGQ01; family DTGQ01; genus JAUWIR01. Next base: position 1,057 of record JAUWIR010000345.1, read on the forward strand.
TTTGTATTCTATGGCGCAAAGTATTTCGGCTGATACCAAGCATTTTAGCGGCCTTTACCTGGTTATAGCCACATTCCCTCAAGGCCCTTGATATAAACAATTTTTCAATCAACTCAAGAATATTCACCTGTCCGCTTCCCCTTTTTTGGGAAAATCGCAAAAGGCTTGGGGCAATAGCATCCAATTTATCCTCTAGATTTTGTATAATCTTCTCATAGCCGTACAGTAACTCCTCCTGATTTGACCTATCAATAAAGGCAACAGGCTTTTTAAAAGAACTTTCTTGATCCGGTTCAAGATCAATGTGATCATCGAGAATGACAGTGCCCGGATTCAAGAGGACGGCCCGCCTGATACAATTTTCCAGCTCCCGTACATTACCAGGCCACGGATATGAGGTGAGTTTATGAATGGCGGCCTCATCCACATATTGTATGGATTTATTATATTCCTCATTGAAGCGGGCCAGAAAATAGTCTACCAAGGCGGGGACATCCTCAAGCCTGTCTTTAAGCGAGGGAAGATGAAGTGAAATAATCTTTAATCTCCAATAAAGGTCCTCCCTGAATCTGCCTTCTGAAACCTCTTTTTTAAGATTTTTATTGGTGGCGGTAATAATCCTTACATCAACCTTTATGGTTTCATCCCCCCCAAGTCGATCAATCTCGCCCTCCTGGAGCACACGCAGCACTTTGGCCTGAGTAAAAAGGGACATATCGCCAATTTCATCGAAAAAGAGTGTCCCGCCATTGCTTCGCTCGAATTTGCCAAGGTGGGCACGTTCTGCACCGGTAAAAGCGCCTTGTTCATAGCCAAACAACTCGCTTTCAAAAAGTGCATCAGGGATGGCCGGGCAATTGACTGTAAGAAAAGGCTTATTTTTTCTTGCACTATGATGATAAATGGCCCTTGCCGCCAGCTCTTTTCCAGTGCCGCTTTCGCCGGTAATGAGGACGGTCACTGCCTTTGAGGCTATCTGGCCGATGAGTTTATATACCTCTTGCATCTTCCTATGGCTGCCGACGATCCTGACTATTACCTTTGAAGGAAGAGAGGCTTTATTGACTTCATCAGGAAAACTGACCACTTCCTTCATGAGACGGTTGCCCTGGAGAGCATCAGTGGCTACTCGGCTCAATTCCTCCCTATCGAAGGGTTTGAGTATATAATCGTAAGCCACGAGATTCATGGCCTCAATAGCGGTTTCCATGGTCCCAAAGGCAGTCATGATTACAATAGGGGTTTTGACCTGTAATTTCTTAATTTCCTTGAGGGTGTCAAGTCCGTTTAAGCCTGGCATTTTATAGTCAATCAAAATTAAATCGAATTGTTCCTTGGCCAGGGTGTCAAGCGCTGATGAACCATCAGCGCAAGCGCTTACCTGGTAGCCCATTTTTGAGAAAAATCGCCTCAGGAAATGAATTAAGTCCTCTTCATTATCGACAATGAGTATTTTTTCCATATTATTAAAGATTACCAGATCCGGGCGCATTTGCCAAGGTGGGAAGCAAAATGGAAAAAGTAGTTCCTTTGCCCATAATACTCTTAACCTTGATGTCCCCATTATGCATCTGAATGGTGTTATAAACTATGGACAACCCAAGCCCGGTACCGGTAGCCTTGGTAGTAAAAAAGGGCTCAAAAAGCTTTAAAGTATTTTCACTGTCTATACCAGCCCCTGTATCTGCAATGTCAATCCGAACATACTTGCTTAACACACCCTCTATTTCGCCTTGATCTAAGATAGCCGTAATTATTAATTTACCGCTATTGCTCATGGCCTCTAAGGCATTGATCATCAAATTAAGCAGGGCTTCTCCAAGCTGGTTTTTATCACCCTCCAGGGCTGGTAAATCCCTACCTATGGTTACCTCAAGGCTGACTTTTTGCTGATTTGCTCTGGACCTTACGATAAGCAGGGCCTCCTCGATAAGCTGATTGATTTTTATGTTGGAAAAATGCGGCTTTTTAGGTTTTGCCAAACCAAGGAATCGATTCACTGTGGCCTCTATGCGCCTTACCTGATTCAAGGCTATTTTGAGGTCTTCTTCGTATTCAGGTGAAAAATCAGTCTCACTTTGATAAGATTCTAAAAATAGTTTTAGTGAGGTAAGGGGGGTGCGGATTTCATGGGTTACCCCGGCAGCCAATTGCCCCAAGGCGGCAAGTTGTGAGGAACGGGTTGCCGCCAGTCGGGTCTTTTGAAGCTGCGCACCCGTCTCCTTTAATTCAGCCTCTGTATGGTCCACCCTCTTCTCAAGGCAGTGTTGTCGTACATGAAGTTGTCTGGCCATATCCTCAAAGGCGCGGTAGAGTATTCCTATTTCATCTTTTCGGTTTGTCTTGACCTGGGCGGCCTTTTCGAATTCTCCCTTAGCCAGGATATTGATGGCCTTGCTGAGGGTTTGAATCGGATGCACTACATAATAGGAAAATAGCCAGGCCAAAAAAAGGGTAGCTAGGATGGAACCGATAATTACCAGATAAACATATTTCTTTAGCCTCACAGCGTAAAGGAAGGCCTCATCCTTATCCTGTTAAACCACTAAGTGCCAGTCAGTGCCATTGATTTGTCTTGAGGTGCCTAAAACCTCAATGCCCCTGAAATCAATGTAAATGTTTCGGTGGGGCCGACTGCTGAAGATATTCTTGAAACTCTCTGATTGAGCGATGTTTTCAGTCAATATCCGCTCCGGCTCTTTATGGGCAAGAAAGGTGCCGTCTTTATTTACCAGATAACATTCTCCTGTCTCTCCAAGGGAGACCCTTAAGATAATGGATAAAATCGTATGAGTGCTCACCATAGAACATATTGCGCCCCTTTTTTGACCAGTATCATCAATAATGGGCGTGGCAATATGAAAGAATGAGTCTTGATACTCAGGATCAAAAGTAACATCCGAGATATGCAAATGGTCAGCCATTGGCTGATTATACCATTCCGCACACCTAAAATTAGGTTGCTTATTGCAGCTATTAAAAATAATACCCCCATTAGGGTCCACAACTAAAAAACCCTTATAGACCTCATAATGTCTTTCTACCAGCTCAAGATAAGGTGCAATCTGCTCAGGATCTAATGATTTAAGAATAGAAGAGCCGGCCACTACCTTTAAATCTGCTTTACGCTCCAAAATCCATCTCTCCATGAGGGCAGCCTTATCATCGGCAACATTCTCCAATTGGCTGGAGGCCATGGTGATGATGAGCTTTTCGGCGGTCCTTAAGGAAAAGGTAGACATAATACTGAGCGGCACAAGGGCCACCAGGAGGAAAAGGAGCCTTACTTTAATCTGTAAATTATTTGATAATATACCGGCTTTCAAAAAATAAGACCTTTTTCTTCAATATGATAAAGGAGAAAACACTGATCAAATGTGCGAACCTTTGAGTTCATAGTGATTACCTTTTGGGAAATTTTCTTTGAGGCTACCACTTTAGCTCGACGCAATTCTTTTTCCAATTCCTTCAAATACTTTTTATCCCGCTTATTAAGCTTATAGTCGGCTTCGACTAACTTATTTAACCGCTTTATATCATAATCGGTAATATCGATTCTCCTTGCCCCCATTATTCTCTTTTTCTCCTTTATTATTCTCTTTTTCTCTTTTATGATTTTTAAATTATACTTACTCCCTTCTTGAAACTCCGGATAAGGCTCTTTGTGCGCCATTGCTTTCAATCCTCAAGTATTCTCTATATCTTAATAAACAGCTAAAAGTACTCAATAAATTGCTTAAAAATAATTTTTGCTAAAAATAAATAATGTAGTATTATGAATATAATGATATAATGAGTAATGTATTTAAAGGTTTTAAAAAAGCAAAGAATGTGCCATAACTACTTTGAGGCGGACTAATGAAGTAACCTATTAAAAGTAAAAAGAAAAATTAAAGTGTATTCCATCTCTTGATGAGCAACTTATTGGCAGGGCTTGGTGATAAAACACCACAAGTGATGAAATTCCACCAACTTCTTTATTCGTTAATGATTTCCTTCTATGTATCCCTTTGGAAATAAATAATATTTGTTTCACGAAGGATATAATTCTCTATGGCATGCTTCCCAGGGGATGTGGCCCAACTTATACCTTCGTCTCCTCTTTTTTGGGGATGCCGGATATCGGTTTAAAAACCATGTGACAACACCTCTGTCATGAACGGACATATGACTTAATCCTCCAAGACCAAGGAATTTTTTTCTATAACGTTATCTGAGTATACTTTTCCAATTCACTAAAAGGAAATAAGGTTTTAAATTCAAATAAGGTTTTCATGGCCAGATTATGAGTTTTAATACCGTTCTCTTCACAGGCAGCCAATGGATTTAATCCTCCTACAACGATCATAGCCGCTCTGCCCTCAGAAACGGGGATGTCAAGTAAGGCCTGCCCA
>JAUWIR010000104.1 GCA_030605265.1 Pseudomonadota bacterium
AATTGTCTTGGAAAAAAAGCAGAAAAAAAATTCCTGCCCATGCAGCCGGGGGATGTGCCGGTTACTTTCGCAGATGTAAATGACCTTATGCAAGATACTGGTTTTAAACCAAACACATCTATTGAAGAGGGTATAAAAAAATTTGTAGCCTGGTATAGATCCTATTATAAAGTATAAAGCCCTCCCTCCCAACTAAAGAAAGTTTTATGGACTCCCTAAACGACCAGAGACATCATTTTGGTACCGTTTTCACAGTAATAAGCCCCATACTAAGACCTGATTTTATGGATAATCCATCAGGGTTAAAAATATAATTTGCCCCTGTTTGTTTTTCATGGACCACTCACCCACATTTTGCAGTCGTCACTTGCGTCAAGTGAATAACCCATCAAGAGAATAAATCTTTCTACAAAAAAATGTCTCCTTGAACACATCAATTTTTTTTCCAATAGTGGATCTCAACTATCGTTTTGCTAAAGATGGCTTGTTTTGCTAAAGACGGCATAATATTTTTAAAATAAAGGGTGCCCCATATTTTATGGTCAGAAACTACATATATTAAGTATGAAAGTGATTATTATCCGAACTAATATTAGGTAATTATAGATTATAAATAATAATTAATTAGTTAATGAATGAGGAGGTAATATGAGCGATCATGTTTATAAGCTTATCGAATTGGCCGGCTCTTCTGAAAAAGGAATTCAGGATGCTATTGAAAACGCTATTGCACATGCATCAAAAACAATACGTAATATGAGATGGGTGGAAGTAATAGAAACAAGAGGACACATTGAAAATGATAAAATAATGCACTGGCAAGTGAAACTTAAAGTGGGATTTACCCTCGATCAGACATAAGAGATAGATAAAAACTGTATCTTAGAGAAGACCGCCTATTTTAATATCTAAAGTATTCATAATGTAGAATGGGCGGTCTGCGTTATTGAATAATTTTACCTTCCGGCATGGGAGCGCCCCCTTATAAACCCCTTAATTATTAGTGCTTTGCTATGTTCGTAGAATTATTGACAAAAATTTTTATATTTTTTATTCCTCATTAGTCTTTTTTGATATATAATTATGGAGTAACTTTTCATATTTTTAAGGATAAAGCATGGACACAGTAGATATAACTATTATAGGTGCAGGAATTATTGGATTAGCCGTTGCCGCCGAGCTATCAAAAAAACATAAAGATTTAATCCTCTTAGAAAAAAATGACCATTTTGGACAAGAAACAAGTAGCCGTAATAGTGAAGTCATTCACGCAGGGATTTATTATCCCAAAGGATCTCTCAAGCAAAAATTATGTATTGAAGGGGCCCCCTTACTCTATAAAATTTGTAAAAAAGCGGCAATCCCTCATAAGCGATGTGGAAAAATAATTATCGCCACTAATCCCTCAGAGCTGTCTCATTTGGAAGAATTATATAAAAAAGCAAATATGAATGGGGTAAAGACAAAACTCCTCGATCAAAAGGAAATTCAAAAATTAGAACCCAACACTAACGCTATTGCAGGACTTTATTCACCTATGACTGGAATTGTTGATTCCCATTCTCTAATGAAATATTTATATAGTAAGGCCCAATCTTCCGGTTGCGAAGTCGTCTATCGAAGTGAGGTAGTCCTCTTGCGAAAAAAAAATAATGGTTTTATTGTAGGCTTAAAGCAGGATGAATATCAATTTTTTACCCGGGTGGTGGTTAACTGCGCAGGCCTCTTTGCTGATCAAATTGCAGCCTTAATCGGGCTTGATATTGATAGATTAGGATATCGGCTCCGTTTTTGTAAAGGAGATTATTTTTCTTACCAAAAACCATCCCCGGTTAATATGTTAGTGTACCCGGTCCCCAGCCAAGATGGAGTAAGTTTAGGTGTCCATGCCACACTTGATATGGGTAGGCGTCTTCGTTTTGGTCCGGATGCAGAATATGTAGACGAAATAAATTACCAAGTAAATGCTTCAAAGGCAGGTCTTTTTTATCAAGCAGCTAATAAAATCATTCCCAATATTGATAAAAAAGCAATAGTGCCGGATATGTCCGGGATCAGGCCAAAACTAGGAGGTCCCGGAGTTCCTTTCAGGGATTTTATCATTAAGGAAGAAACAAATACAGAGTTAAGCGGGTTTATAAACTTAATCGGAATCGAATCGCCTGGTTTAACTTGCTGTGTATCAATTGCTCAAAAGGTATCGGCAATGGTATCTGAAATCCTATCATGAAAAATTTTATCCTCTACTAATACTTTACAAAATAGGCAAATATCTATCGATTTCAAATTTCGTAACATGTGTTCTGTACTGTTCCCACTCGATCTTTTTATTTTCGATAAATTTTTCAAAAATGTGGTCACCGAGTGTTTTTTTCACTAGCTCACTTTTTTCAGTCAGACATACTGCCTCATAAAGATCCCCAGGCAAGGAATGTATACCCCGCTTTTTTCGTTCTTTCGGATTCATCTGAAAAATATCCTCTTCAATCGGTTCCTCAAGTTCATACCCTTTTTCAATTCCTTCAAGCCCTGCAGCCAACATAACAGCGAAAGCCAGATAAGGATTGCAGGCAGGGTCCGGGCACCTTAATTCCATTCTGGTTGCTTTTTCTTTTCCCGGCCTATACATAGGAAGCCTAACCAAAGCTGATCGGTTTCTTCTCGCCCAGGAGATATAAACAGGGGCCTCATAGCCGGGAACAAGTCTTTTATAAGAGTTAACCCATTGACAAATAATGGAAGTAATCTCAGGGGCATGTTTTAATATTCCGGCAATATAAGACTTGCCCACTTTTGAAAGATAATAGGGATCATTTTGATCAAAAAAGGCGTTCTTATTTCCTTTAAATAGAGACTGGTGTGTATGCATTCCACTGCCATTTTGCCCTATTAGTGGTTTGGGCATAAAAGTAGCATAAAGATCATGTTTTAAGGCAATTTCTTTTACCACCAACCTGTAGGTCATGGCATTGTCCGCCATAGTCAAAGCATTGGTATAACGAAGATCTATCTCATGTTGAGAAGGTGCTACTTCGTGATGAGAATACTCCACTTCAATCCCCATTTCCTCTAGAGTCAACACTGTTTCCTTCCGAAGATCAGAAGCTAAATCCAGAGGGGTTAAATCAAAATATCCTCCTTTATCTAATACTTCAGGTATACCCACACTTGATTTAAAATAGAAAAATTCAAGTTCAGGGCCTACATAAAAAGTATATCCCAAATCAGATGCTTTTTTTAAATTTCTTTTCAAGGCCCCTCTCGGATCTCCCTTGTAAGGGGTGCCGTCCGGTTCAACAATATCGCAAAACATTCTGGCAACCCCTATTTCCCCTGATCGCCAAGGAAGAATAGTAAAAGTTGTCGGATCAGGCACGGCCAGCATATCGCTTTCATCTATGCGGGCATACCCTTGAATTGAAGAGCCGTCGAATCCCATACCCCCCTCAAAGGCATTTCCCAGTTCATCAACATTAATGGAAAAACTTTTCAAAGTGCCTAAAATATCAGTAAACCACAATCTGATAAAGCGCACCTTTTTATCTTTGATTATTTTTAGAATTCCCTCTTTCAATTTATCTATATCTTTTAGTGCCATAATGAGTATTCTCCAGATTTATAAAAACAGAAATAATAATCTTGCCAAAAATAAAACGTAAAACATGAAAAGGCAATCTGTAAATATGATTGCAAAAGAAATAATACTATACTACATAAAATTTTTACGATTGTATCAGAATTTATAACACTTTAAATAAGCAATGATACCATGTTTGGATGTGTATATACAAGGTATTAATATGGTAAAGGAAATATAAATCCGGCAACTGTTCACAGATGCAAATGGGGGCGAGATTAAAAAGTCTAAAAAAAAGGACACTTTTTACCAGGGCATCATTATTTTCGAATGACTAAATATATTTGGCCGAGCTCTTTTGTTTCCTGTGATAATTCTATTTTATAAGCGCCAACCTTGATGCCCTCGAAAATTGCCTGTCCATCGCAGAGGATTTCCTCTAATTTTCTTTGCCTTATGAGATCTATTAATTTAATATCAACTTTCCGTAAAAGAAATTTTTGTTTCTTATCTTTTACAAAAACACGTAAGGAAAAAACGTCATCTTTTATATTTTCAACTTTTGCGTTAGTTATGCAATCATCAAATTCTTTTTTAATATGAAAGAAAGGAATAAATCCGGATTCAGATTCATTGCCCCTGGTTACTAAAGCAGGAGTGGCTAAAGCCATGCCGCTATTTTTCATAAGCTCCCAATGGTCCTTAATAAATTCAATAACGATATCCAGAGTATTACGAGTCTTATACAAAGAAAAAAGCCTAATAGCGTTTTGTCTTACCTTATAAGGAAATGAAGAAAGTGTCCCTTGCTCTGAATCAGATTTTACCTCATTAAAAATTTCAATTTGCTGCATACAATTTGAACATTGGCCTAAGTGTTTTTCTATTACTTCGCTTTCTTTTTCTTCAAGGAGATTTTCCAGATAACGTCCTAGTAAATTTTCATCAGGACATACCTCCTCATGGTCGCACTCCTGATTAAAACTATTTATTTTATTCTTGGCAACCATTTTGCCCCTCACTTTCTTAAAGTTACATTAATCACTACGGCCCCTTTTTTTCTCCTCTGGTTATATAGACAAGAAATTTTTTTCTTTTTCTCATGCCAATTTTCTATTTTCATAAAGCATACTTATATAATTTTAAATGTTTTACCCTGTTATGCTACGATAAAAAATAAGAAAATCTTTTTGAAATATTTTAATCTTTCTATAAATTGTTGCTCGAGGTATTTCCATTATAGAGATAATCTCTTTGGGCGGTTTTTTTTTAACAAAAAAAAGGAGAAAAATATCTCTATCTATTTCATCCAATCTTTCGATAAAATTATTCATTAAACCACGAATTTCTTCATCTTCTAAATTTTCATCAGGAAGTAATCTTTGATCCTGTATTGATTCAATAATATTTTGAATTTTCTCAGGGTCACCATCTAAAATTTTGGGGAGAGGCTGACTAAAGATTTTATTTACACATATCAAAACAAACCGTGTTGATAATAGAATTAACCAGGTTTTCAAACTGCATTCAAATCGAAAACTTCTCAATTTTTTAAAATCATTTTCTATCAAAGATAATAAAAAATCTTGGTATAAATCCTCAAGGTCATGATCAGGTATTCTAATTCCTTTTCTAAAAATAGTTTTTCGAACATTATGAAAAATTAATCTTCCATAAATATCGATCAATTTTTTCCAACACGTATCATCATGTTTAAAAATTCCCTGCAATATTTCTTTTTCAATATCCCTTTGGACATTTATCACTGAATCATTCCCTTTTTTCTTTATTCAGCATTGCGTATTTAGTTTGTCTTTATAGGCAAGTTATTGATAATGAAACAACGTACATAAGTTAACTATAAAATTGACAAATTATATTCTATCGGAAAAAACCTTTTAATGCAAGTAGATAAATGAAAAATGAATCGATTTGCCTTTGCTTTGCAAAACTTTAAATTCCTTAATGAGGATCTTGTCTCTGTAGCGTTATTTAACATACTAAAATAAAAAATAGTTAAATAGCTATTACCTTAATTTTTTATTTTTCTAACGCAGTGAAAAAAGAAAAAAAGTCGATAATGTATTGTCACAATCAAAAAATTGCTTTCATTTCCAGAATTAAGAGGAATAGTTTATCTTCTTGAAAAAAATTCTAAGAAACAAAAGTCCAATAATAATAATAAATGATGTATTCCATTCAGTGGAGCCATTTTTTTACATAAAAAATAAAAAGAAAATTAATTAAGAATTTTTTGAAAAGAAATATTGAGGGAAACAAATCTTATGAAAGCATTTAAAATAATTGCCTTAACTCCCGCTGGTCACCCTGAACCATCGATAGCTATTGCCGCCTCGCGAGCTGGTGACCTGGGGGTCCTGAATTTAGAATTTTCGCATGATCTTGAGGAGGCTCTTCAAAATATAAAAAAATTAAATCTCTACGCTAAAAATGACTTTGGCCTCAAACTTGATGTACAATCACATCTTTTTGAAGATTTATCTGCGGCCTTAGCAAAACTTCCTTACGAGAGGCTCCGCTATATAATACTAACCTCCGGCTCAATTCAATATTTAAGAAAATACGTTCGTCTCTTCCAAGACCTTGGGTTAAAAGTTTTTCTGGAATGTATTTGCCTTCGTCAAGCACAAATCGGCAAAGATATTGGCGCTGATGGAATTGTTGCCAAAGGTCATGAAGCAGGTGGAAAAATTGGAGAAGAAACTTCATTTATTTTGCTCCAAAAATTCCTTGCAGACCTGTCATTACCCGTTTGGGCATATGGAGGAATCGGTTTGCTTACTGCCGCTGCCTGCTATGCAGCAGGAGCTCAAGGCGTAGTACTTGATAGCCAGCTGTTGTTAACCAAGGAATCACCAATACCCCATGAAGTAAAATCTCGGTTATTTGCTTTAGATGGAAGTGAAACTCTCTGTATTGGGGTTACCTTAAACTCTGCATATCGTGTTTACGGAAGAATTAATTTTCCAGTAATAAAAGAATTTGCCAATCTTGAACAAAAATTGTCCCAAGATAATTCCCTGGAAAAAGTAAAAGATTGGCGGGAAATGGTCAGACGACGTGTGGATTGGCATTCTCTTGATGATAATCTTTTCATTTTGGGACAAGATATTTCCTTGGCTTCCTCACTTGCTTTAAAATTTGGAACAACTGGAGGGGTCCTCCAAGGGATCCGCAAATTAATAGAGAAAACTATTTACTCTGCAGCCCAAAATCCACCATTACGGGAAAATACTCCTTTAGCAAGAACGCACGGCACTCGTTATCCAATTGTGCAAGGCCCCATGGCCAGAATTTCAGATATCCCCCAATTTAGCAAAAAAATCGCCCAAAAAGGGGCCCTGCCCTTCATTGAATTAGCTATGATGGGGAAACAAAATGTTTTACCTTTATTGAACCATTGTCAAGAACAGCTTGGTGAATATCCTTGGGGAGTTGGGCTTTTAGGGTTTATCCCTCCTGAATTATTTAAAGAGCAAACAGAGATCATCAATAGGATCAAACCCTCGTATGTGTTAATTGCCGGAGGAAAGCCCGAACAGGTTAAATATTTGGAGCAACATGAGATCCCAACTTACCTTCACTGTCCTTCAGCAGAGCTGCTGAAAATCTTCTTAAAAGAGGGGATTAAAAAATTTATTTTTGAAGGCATGGAATGCGGAGGACATTTAGGCCCTAGAAGCAGTTTTATCTTGTGGGAGACCTGTGTTGCAGTATTACTTGATTTCCTTTCTACACGGCAAGACACTCCCTCGTATCAAGTGCTTTTAGCAGGCGGCATTCATGATGCTATCTCATCTTTAATGGCCTCCATTATTCTATCCCCCTTAGTTGATCTGGGTGTGAAAGTAGGTGTCCAGGTAGGCTCCGCTTATTTATTTACAGAAGAGGCGGTCTCTTCAGGTGCGATTGTTAAAAATTTCCAAGAACAACTATGCACGGCTAAAGGTACCGTCCGATTGAAGGCCGCTCCCGGATACGTCACCAGGTGTCTGCCTACTCCTTTTACTCAACTGTTTAATCAAAAAAAACTAAAAATGATCTCCAAGGGATATCCCCTTGATAAAATCCGTGATGAGTTGGAAACCTTGAATCTTGGCCGGCTCAGAATGGCCGCCAAGGGGATCGAACAGCTTTCTGCTGATGAAAATGATTTCATCGAATTGCCAAAAGAGGAGCAAATAGATAAAGGCGTATATTTGGTCGGCCAAATCGCCGCTCTTCGCAGTAATGCCTGCACTATTGAGCAGCTCCATAAAAGTATTAGCCATGGGGGATCAGAGGAGTTAAAAAAATATATTAAACCTGAAAAATCTTTTGTAATTGAACAAGATACACCTCAGGTCCCTGAGGTGGCCATAATAGGTATGGCTTGCGTTTTACCAAAAGCCTCTGATATTTTTACTTACTGGTCAAATATTCTCAATAAAATAAACGCCATAGAAGAAGTGCCTCCTGATAGATGGGACCATAAAATTTATTACCATCAAGATCGAAAAGCGTTGGATAAAATTTATTCTAAATGGGGTGGATTTATTAATGAAGTTCCCTTTGACCCTATGGAGTATGGGATGCCTCCTAATACTCTTCAATCTATTGAACCCTTGCACCTCATAACACTCCAAATAGTAAGAGATGCTCTTAAAGACGCAGGCTATCTCAAGAGAGTTTTCTCAAAAGAAAAAACCTCTGTAATCATCGGCGCTGGTGGCGGTGTTGCTGATTTGGGCATCAAGTACAGCATCCGTTCTTTTTTCCCGCTCATGGAGAGAATGAGCAAAGGAGAAATAGAGGCAAACCGATGTATTGCAGGATTAAACGGCTTCTTGCCTGAATGGACGGAAGATTCCTTTCCCGGCATTTTAATGAATGTGGCCGCAGGAAGAGTAGCCAATCGATTTGATTTAGGAGGAGTAAACTTTACAGTCGATGCAGCCTGTGCATCTTCAATGGCGGCAATTTATTTAGCTGAAAAGGAATTGCAAAGTTACAGCAGTGATATGGTCATTGCAGGGGGAAGTGATACCATGCAAAATCCCTTCACCTATCTTTGCTTTTCCAAAACCCAAGCTTTATCTCCCTCAGGCAGATCATGTCCACTCGATGAAAGCGCTGACGGCATAGTACTTGGCGAGGGAGTAGCCATTATTATCTTAAAAAGGCTTGCCGATGCTGAAAGAGATGGAGATAGGATCTATGCAGTTATAAAATCTGTCGGAAGCTCCAGCGACGGCCGTGACAAATGCCTGACTGCGCCACGTCCTGAAGGACAAACCCTTGCTCTTCAACGAGCATATAGCCAAGCCAAAATATCCCCTTCTACCATAGGATTAATTGAAACTCACGGCACAGGAACAGCAGTAGGAGACAGGACCGAAGTCCAGGCCCTGAGTGAGGTCTTTAATAATGCCCGGGCAAAACGTCAAAGTTGCGCTATCGGAGCTGTTAAATCAATGATTGGCCATACAAAATGCACTGCGGGAGTTGCCGGCATGATCAAAGTGGCTATGTCGTTATATTCAAAAGTATTACCGCCGACAATAGGGGTTGTTAAGCCTAACCAAAAGGCCAATTTTAATGAGACACCCTTTTATGTAAATACGGAAACCCGCCCCTGGTTCAATAGTGATAAAAGTCACCCTCGGCGAGCAGGAGTAAGCGCTTTTGGTTTCGGGGGAACAAATTTTCATGCCGTATTAGAGGAATATACACAAGATTATGGCCAAGAGAATGCTAAACCCCTTTTTTGTCAGTGGCCCGCGGAATTGTACGTTTGGACGGCTGAGTCAAAAGAGCAATTAACAAAAGACTTAAACAATTTTTTGGCTAAATCGGAAAAACTCTCTTCAAATCAGTTATTAGAACTGGCCTATCATCAATGGCAAAAAGCAAAAGCAGCTTTAAAGAAGCCGCCGGTGAATTTCCGATTAGCCATAATAGCAAAAGATCAAGAAGACTTGGTGAAAAAAATTACCCTGACTCAAAATCTGTTACCTTCTAATTCTCCGGATGCGCAAGGAATTAATGGGATATACTTAACAGAATTATCGAATATTATTCATGGGAAAGTAGCCTTCCTTTTCCCTGGCCAAGGTGCACAATATCCTGATATGGCTAAGGATATTATCTTGCATTTCCCTTGGGCCTTGTCCCATTTTGAGTCTTTGGACTCATTTTTAAAGCCGAAATTAAAGAATTTTCTCACCGATTATATTTTTCCCATTCCTGTTTTCAATGAAGAAGAAAAGGCCCGGCAGCTTAAACGCCTCACCCGAACACGAGTTGTTCAGCCGGCCATTGGAGCGGTGAGTACTGTTCTTTTTCATCTTCTCCAAAAACATGGTGTTTCCCCTGACATGACAGCTGGGCACAGCTATGGAGAATATGCCGCCCTTTGGGCGGCCGGGTGCTTATCAGATGAATCCTTGATGTTTTTATCTGAAGCAAGGGGGAGGATAATAGAGGATTTAAC